>CASFBR010000152.1 GCA_949292795.1 uncultured Eubacteriales bacterium | reverse complement strand
AAACCAGAATCTTTCTGCAGAAGATGCCAGGAAGATTATTGAGGAAATAAAGGATATCGACCTTGGAGATGGCGTGACATTCGAAGTTAAAGGCGTTTCTAACATTATGGACGAGATGGAGTATCCGGGAGTACGGTTTGCCATGAACGCTGTAATGGGGAAATTGATTGCTCCAATGAAAATCGATATTTCAACCGGTGATGTTATTACTCCACGTATCTCATCACGACTTTGATAAGCTTAAAAAAACATCCGCAAAAATTTAAAAATTGCGGACAAAAATCAAAATAACCAGCTTGACTTTCATGCTGATATCGGTTATAATTTAGAAAACTATCCGTAAAACAGCAAAAAATGCGGATGAAATTCAAAATGAAAGGAGATGTCAGTATGAAAAGTCGGGCTGATTGTTTAAAAGAATATGGTTCTGATTATCTGATTCAGCAAAAAGTTAAATCAGGCGAACTGTTTCGTGTTGGAAAGGCGCTTTACTCGGATGAAAAGAGCGTGCCGGAAGTGGCAGTGCTGGCACATAAATACCCGCAGGCTGTCCTGACCATGCATAGCGCTTTTTATCTTCATGGTCTGACCGATGTTATCCCGGAAAGATATGATCTGGCAACAGACAGGAATGCTGCAAAGATCAGGGACAGAAGAGTGAAACAATACTTCATTCCTTCTCATTTTGTGGATCAGGGTATTGAGACAACGATATACAAAGGATATCCCATAAGGGTATACAATAAAGAGCGGATGCTGATAGAACTGCTCCGATATAAGTCAAAGCTGCCTTTTGATTTTTATAAAGAGATCCTCCTTAATTACAGGAAGATCCTACCAAAGCTAAATATCCAGGAAATTCAGGATTATGCTATGGATGCACCCAAGAGCAGTAAGATCATGGAGACACTACAGATGGAGGTTATGTGATGGCAAATTTGGAGGAACTGGCTGCGCAGGTAAAAAACGAAGGCTATTCAGAAGTAAATGCTGAAGCGAAGGTATGTCAGGACATTGTGTTGAAGGCAATATCACAAAGCAGTCTCAGCCGAAATGTAACGGTGAAAGGCGGCGTAGTGATGCGGAGCATAACAGGCAATGTAAGGCGTGCCACTCAGGATATGGATCTGGATTTTCTCAGGTACTCACTTTCTGAAACAGCCATCAGGGCTTTCGTTGAGAAACTGAACTGTCTGGAAGGAATCACGATCACAATCACAGGAGATATTGAAGAATTATCCCAACAGGAATACAGGGGAAAACGGGTATATGTGACACTGTCTGATGATACAGGTCATTCATTTTTAAGTAAGATCGATCTTGGGGTACATAAACAGGTTCAGATTGAACAGGATGAATACTGCTTTGATGTGTGCTTGGATGATGTAGGAGCAAGCCTTTTGATAAATTCGAAAGAGCAGATTTTTACAGAGAAATTAAGGTCTCTACTTAGATTTGGCCCATTATCCACAAGATATAAAGATATTTTTGACCTTTGCTACCTTTCTGACCACCTGGATAACACAAAACTCCGTCAATGCATGGACACTTATATTTTTAAAGACCCTGGCATGCGTGAAACGGACATGAAAGCTGTGATGAACCGAGTGAATCGGACATTTTCTGACCGCCTCTACAGAAGAAATATAGAGAGGGCAGGAAGAGCAAACTGGATCGGGATAAAAACTTCCGATGCGCTCGAAAAGATAAGAGGTTTTTTGGACTCGTTATAAGGCAAATTAAGAATACTATTTGAGAAGTACCTCGTTGGAGAAATCCGGCGGGGTATTTTTATTTATAGATAAGTTTAAGGCTTCTTCCCATCTGTGGAAGGGGCTTTTTTTATGCTGCAGGAAAGGAGGTGTCCACCTATGGCTTCAAGGATCCAGGGGATCACGGTTGAAATCGGCGGCGATACCACAAAGCTCTCGTCTGCCTTATCCGGCGTCAATAAGGAGATCAAGAACACCCAGTCCCAGCTGAAGGATGTGGAGAAGCTCTTAAAGCTGGATCCTACCAACACGGAGCTCCTCGCACAGAAGCAGCGCCTCCTTGGGGATGCAATTAAGGAAACGAAAGATAAGCTGGACACCTTAAAGACGGCGGCATCCCAGGCCAATGAGCAGCTCCAGAAAGGGGATATCACAAAAGAGCAGTATGACGGCCTCCAGCGTGAGATCCAGGAGACCGAGCAGAAGTTAAAATCCCTGGAAGAACAGGCTGCAAAGACGAATACGACCCTCCTTAAGATCGATGAGGTCGGCGGGAAGTTAAAAGACGTAGGGGATAAAGTCTCTGGCGTTGGAAAAGCCCTCATGCCTGTGTCCGCCGGAGTAACTGCCCTTGGGACGGCAGCGGTCAAGATGACCTCGGATTTCGACTCCGGTATGAGCCGGGTTGCCGCCATTTCCGGCGCTACGGATGAGGAGCTTGCAAAGCTCCGCCAGACCGCCAAGGACCTGGGCGCTTCCACCGCGTTCTCCGCGTCCGAGGCCGCGGCCGGTATGGAGAACCTGGCAAGCGCGGGCTTTGAAGTTAACGAGATCATTGAGGCCATGCCCGGTATGCTGAACCTTGCCGCTTCCAGCGGGGAGGATTTGGCAAGCAGCGCGGACATCGCGGCGTCTACCCTGCGCGGCTTTGGCATGGACGCCAGCGAAGCTGGCCATGTGGCGGATGTCCTGGCCCAGAACGCGGCGGCGACCAACGCGGCAGTGGCGGATACCGGTGAGGCGATGAAGAATATCGCGCCCCTGGCCAATACGGTGGGCCTTGAGTTTGAAGAAGTGGCGGCATCCATCGGTATTATGGCTAATGCGGGCATCAAAGGCAGCCAGGCCGGCACGACCCTGCGGGGAGCGCTTTCCCGCTTAGCCAAACCTACAGACCCGATGATCGTCAAGATGGAAGAGCTTGGCCTTTCCTTTTATAACGCGGATGGGCAGATGAAGTCCCTTTCCGAGATGGTCTCCATGCTCCAGACGAACATGGAGGGCCTGACGGATGAACAGAAGCAGAACGCCCTGGTGACCCTGTTCGGCCAGGAAGCCCTTTCCGGCATGATGGTTTTAATGGAAGCCGGGCCGGAGCAGATCGATGCGCTGACAGATTCTTACCGGAACTGTGACGGCGCGGCTGCCAGCATGGCCCAGACCATGATGGACAACCTTGGCGGTGACCTGGAGGAACTGGGCGGTTCCATTGAGACCCTCGCCATTTCTGTAGGTGAGATCATGGTCCCGGTCATCCGGGAGATCGTGGCAAAGCTGCAGGAATTTATGGATAAATTAAATGCCCTGGATCCGGCCACCAAGGAACTGATCGTCAAGATCGGCCTTGTGGTAGCGGCTCTGGGGCCGTTCCTTCTGATCCTTGGGAAGATCA
>CASFBR010000151.1 GCA_949292795.1 uncultured Eubacteriales bacterium | reverse complement strand
GCTTTTCGAATAAAACAGGATCAAGAATATGTTTCGGAGTTTGATCGTGAAGTAGAAAGGTATTTGAAAGGTTAGAGGTAGAAAAACAGGGAGAAAAGTAATATGATTTCAACAGATTATGAAGGTCAGTATACTGAAAATCAAATTTTAAATCAAGAAATTTTGTTGTGGATAAATCAACGTATTCTATCTTTAGTTATAATGTATAAAGAAGAAGGAGATGATGCTGGCTGGGACTATGAGTATTTAAAAATTTGTTTTCCAAGAATATTTATAGAAGATAATGGTACAGAAAAATGCTTGCAAATTTTAAATGATATTTGTGATATTTTGCAGGATGATTATATAAGAAGAGAATTAAAGTTAATATATAAGTATGTTTTAATCAAGATTATTGAACATTTCCAATGCTTATATGACGATGCGAGAAAGTGTGGAGAGGAAGAACTTTGTAATATTTACTTTCCGCCATTAGACGAGAAATTGGCAAAAAAGATTTATGAAGAGTTTGGCTATGAATTTGAAAAAAGAGAAGAGATAGAGTCTGATGACGATGAAACACCCCCTGAATTACTAATAAGATATGGGTTAGAAGATATTGATGGATTGTTTTGGGATGATGTTTTTGATGATAAAGAAATAGAATTTATTGATCCGTTTATTGAGGAATGTATTGATAAAATTGAGCAAGGTGAATTAGTGCCATGGGACTTGGAATATTATATTGATTTAATGTCCAGACCAACTAAAGAACGATACTATAAAGTAAGACCATTAATAAGTAAAATTCATGAAGAAATGAAAAACAACAGAGCAAATCAGATTCTTGACACATATGTTGAAAAAAATACAAAAAAATATTTGAATAAAGAAGAACTCTTAAAAGATGTATATTTAGCGTGTAAAACATTGCAAGTAAACAGGAAAAGCATAAAAAGAGGTGAAAATAATTATAATACATATATTAGAAGTTTATTAAGACACAAAGGTTATTTTGTTTCAGACCAAACACTCAGAGGAGAGTCAGAGAGCAAAAAGCAACTAGGGAAAATAGATTTTGAAATTATGAAAACACCAGAGATTCCTTTTGCGATTTTTGAGGCTTTAAATATAAATGGTTTTTCTTCTAGTCAAAAGGAATACTTCATAAATCATTTAACAAAACTGTTGGATAACTATAATCCAATGGGAGTTTCAGTATCTTTTTTGGTAAGCTATGTAAAATGCCCCAAAAATAAGTTTGATGAGTGCTGTGATAATTATAAAGAGCTTCTTGAAAAAAGTGAAGTTGCAGAGTTTATTCCTATACATATATGTGAGCATCAACAAACAGAGAGGCTTTTGTATTGTTTGGAGTGTGGCTATCTATGTGGAAAAAGTACATTTACAGTATATAATATTTTTGTACATATAAATGAATAAAATATATTGACTTTCAAGCAATAAATTAAAAATAAATAAGAGAATTATATTCTGTAGGTTTGAACCGAAATAAGTGTAAATGTAATTAATAAAAATAGTAAGACAAAAATTAATATAGGAGTATCAAATGAATCATTTTGAATTAGTATCCGAATACAAACCCACCGGCGACCAGCCCCAGGCAATCGAGGCGCTGGTTAAAGGCTTTAAAGAAGGCAACCAGTTTGAAACATTGCTGGGTGTCACTGGCTCCGGAAAGACCTTTACGATGGCGAATGTCATTGCCCAGCTCAATAAACCAACGCTTATACTAGCTCATAACAAGACGCTGGCGGCGCAGCTTTACGGAGAGTTTAAAGAGTTTTTTCCGCATAATGCCGTAGAATATTTTGTCTCCTACTATGATTATTACCAGCCAGAGGCTTATGTGCCGTCATCGGACACTTATATCGAAAAAGACTCCGCGATCAATGATGAGATCGATAAGCTGCGCCATTCGGCCACAGCTGCCCTGTCCGAACGAAAAGATGTGATCATTGTTTCATCGGTGTCCTGCATTTATGGTCTGGGAAGTCCGATCGATTATCAGAAAATGGTAATTTCACTGCGCCCGGGAATGATCAAGGATCGGGATGAGATGATCCGAAAACTGATCGATATTCAATATACGCGCAATGATATGGATTTTAAGCGCGGGACGTTCCGGGTACACGGTGATGTGGTGGAAATTTTTCCGGCTGCTGCGACAGATACCGCAGTGCGTGTGGAATTTTTCGGAGATGAGGTGGACCGCATTGCGGAATTTGACCCGCTGACCGGAGAGGTGAAGGCGTATTTAATGCACACGGCGATTTTTCCGGCTTCCCATTATGTTGTTCCTCCGGAGCAGATGGAGCGGGCCATTAAGGACATTGAGGCGGAGCTTGAGGAACGGGTGCGTTACTTTAAAAGCGAGGACAAGCTTTTAGAGGCTCAGCGGATTTCCGAGCGGACAAACTTTGATATTGAGATGATGAGGGAAACCGGATTTTGCTCAGGAATCGAAAATTACTCCATGCATCTGGCGGGGTTAAAGCCGGGACAGCCGCCATATACGCTGATGGATTATTTTCCGGATGATTATCTGATTATTGTAGACGAGTCGCATATGACGATCCCTCAAGTGCGCGGAATGTATGCAGGTGACCAGTCGAGAAAGACGACGCTTGTAGATTATGGATTCCGCCTGCCATCGGCGAAGGATAACCGTCCGCTGAACTTTGAGGAATTTGAGTCCAAGATCGATCAGATGCTCTTTGTTTCCGCAACGCCGAATGTCTACGAAAAGGAGCATGAGCTTCTTCGGACGGAGCAGATTATCCGTCCCACCGGCCTTCTTGATCCCCAGGTGAGTGTCCGTCCGGTAGAAGGGCAGATCGATGATCTTGTATCTGAGGTAAATAAAGAAACAGCACAGGGACATAAAGTACTTATAACGACATTGACAAAACGGATGGCGGAGGATCTGACGGATTACATGAAGGACCTTGGAATACGGGTGAAATATCTCCATTCCGATATTGATACGCTGGAGCGGACAGAAATTGTCCGGGACCTCCGAATGAATGTATTTGATGTGCTTGTAGGCATCAACCTTTTAAGAGAGGGGCTGGACATTCCCGAGATTACGCTGGTGGCGATCCTTGATGCAGATAAAGAGGGCTTTTTGCGGTCAGAGACATCGCTGATCCAGACGATTGGCCGGGCTGCCAGAAATGTGGATGGTCATGTCATTATGTATGCAGATACCATTACAGAGTCCATGGATAAGGCAATCAGCGAGACAAACCGCCGCCGGGCGATTCAGCAAAAATATAATGAAGAGCACGGGATCACGCCGCAGACGATTAAAAAGGCTGTCCGGGATTTGATCAGCATTTCCACAGCGGCGGAAAAGGATGAGAAGGAGCTGGCTAAAGACCTTGAGTCTATGACGAAGAAGGAGCTTAAAGAGCTGGCGGCAAAGCTGACCAAGAAGATGCATGCTGCGGCAGCGGATTTGAATTTCGAGCTGGCAGCACAGCTGCGTGACGAAATGATCGAGGTCAAAAAATATCTTCATGACTACGATGATTGACAGAGGTGAAGTATGTATAAGATTTTGATGATCGAAGATGATCTTTCCATGGCCAGGGCTGTGAAACGTCATTTGGAGTCATGGGGATATAAGGTGGAGTATGTGAAGGATTTGAGCCATGTCCTCAGTGAATTTACAGCCCTTGATCCGCATTTGGTGCTGGTGGACATTATGCTGCCGTTTTATAATGGCTACCACTGGTGCAGTGAGATACGAAAAATATCCAATGTCCCGGTAATTTTTATTTCATCGGCTTCAGATAATATGAATATTGTGATGGCCATGAATATGGGCGGCGATGATTTTATTGCCAAGCCCTTTGATTTAAGCGTGCTTACGGCAAAGCTCCAGGCTGTGCTGCGCCGAACCTATGACCTGGCGGGGAAAATCCCGGTATTGGAGCACAGAGACGCGATATTAAATCTTGGTGATACAACGCTGACGTATAAAGATCAGAAAATTGATCTGAGCAAAAATGAATTTCGTATTCTTCAGACACTGATGGAAAATAAAGGGCGGGTCGTCAGCCGGGATACGCTGATGATGCGCCTTTGGGAAACGGATAATTATGTGGAGGAAAATACGCTGACGGTTAACATTGCCAGATTGAGAAAAAAACTGGATCATGCCGGTTTAACCGGTTTTATTACAACTAAGGTCGGCGGCGGCTACATGGTACAGTAAGCGCCCGCGGCATGGTGATCCTGCCGCAGCGTGTGAAAAAAGAGGGAATGATTAATGGATTCGGTTTTTATCAAATATTTGTACCAGTGCCGGCGCTGTATTTTGGGGCTGGTTTTGTGCCTCGGGATTTTTTCAGGTACATTTGTCATGTTTCATATCCGCGCGGAGGTGATCTGGTACCCGGTGCTGCTCTGCCTTGTGACAGGGCTTGTGCTGTTTTTTTCCGGCTTCCTGTCGTTTTGGCGAAAGCACCGGGAGCTTATGCGTATTCAGGCGAGTATCGGGCTTTTGTGGAGTGATCTTCCGGCACCGCAGGGGCCGCTTGAGAGCGATTATCAGGGGCTTGTAAAAGCCCTGGGAAGGCTTCGGGACGGTGACCTGGGAAAATGGCAGGCAGCCCGGGCAGATACGGCGGATTATTATGCAACCTGGGTGCATCAGATTAAAGCGCCCATTGCAGTGATGCGGGTCATTTTACAGAGTGAAGATACACCGGTAAATAAAGAGCTTTTGTCGGAGCTGTTTTGTATCGAACAGTATGTGGAAATGGTGCTTTGCTATGTCCGTCTCGGAGAGAATGCTTCGGACCTGGTTATCGGGGAGTATGCGCTGGATGATATTATCCGTCAGGCCGTACGCAAGTATGCAGGACAGTTTATCCGGCACCACATCCGCCTTGTCTATGAAGGTACGCATCAGAAGGCGCTGACCGATGAAAAATGGCTGCTGTTTATGATCGAGCAGCTTTTGTCCAATGCCATAAAGTATACGGAGTCGGGAACGGTGACGATCTCAGTGGATGAAAATAAATGTCTGATCGTCGAAGATACAGGGATCGGCATTGCCCCGGAGGATTTGCCGCGTATTTTTGAAAAGGGTTATACGGGCTATAATGGCCGGGCCGATAAAAAGTCAACAGGAATCGGACTGTATCTTTGTAAAAGTGCGGCTAAAAAGCTGGGACACCGGCTTAGCGCCACATCCAGAGTGGGCGCCGGCTCCAGATTCTGTCTGGATTTAAACAGTTATCCTCTGGAAAGCGAATAGCGTATGAAAACAGCGATTATAAAACCGATAACAGCGATCACGCAGTCTAAAACAGCAATCACGCAGTCTAAAACAGCGATCACGCAATCTAAAACAGCGATCATACAGTCTAAAACAGCGATTATGAAGCCGGTCGGGATAACCGGACGGCACAGCTTACGAAAGTGTCACATCCGCATGCCGGATTGTCACGCCTTTTAATGGCGGGCATCCGGCGCTTTTGTTATACTGTAACCGTAACGTTGGCGGACGTTTAGTACATGTCTGGCTGCCCTGCAAATGACCGGAATTACACGGTTGAGGCGCGTTGCCCCTTGTACACTGACGCTGGTGTTCGCGTATAAAGAACCTGGCATACAAAGGGCAACAATACGGATGGCATTATAACAGAGGACAATGGAGGTACAGTTTATGGCAATTTTAGAGGTTTCACATCTTGAAAAAGTATATACCACACGGTTTGGCGGAAATCAGGTCCGGGCACTGCATAATGTATCCCTGGCGGTGGAGGAGGGCGAATATGTCGCGATCATGGGCGAGTCGGGTTCCGGAAAAACAACGCTGCTCAATATTCTTGCAGCGCTGGACAAGCCGACCCATGGTGAATGTTTTTTAGACGGGAAGGCGATGTCCAAAATACGGGAAAAAGATATTTCAGCATTCCGCCGGGATCATCTGGGCTTTGTTTTTCAGGATTTTAATCTTTTGGACACCTTTTCGCTTGAGGATAATATTATGCTGCCCCTTGTGCTGGCAGGGCAGAAATATGCACAGATGTCGGAAGCTTTGGAGCCGCTGGCAAAAATGCTCGGTATTGACGGCATTTTAAAAAAATACCCTTATGAGGTTTCCGGCGGGCAAAAGCAGCGGGCAGCCGTGGCACGGGCGCTGATTACGCATCCGAGGCTTGTACTGGCCGATGAGCCCACCGGAGCGCTCGACTCCAGGTCGGCTGATGAGCTGCTTCGCCTGTTTGCTCAGATCAACGGCACCGGACAGACGATCCTGATGGTGACCCATTCTGTGCGGGCGGCCAGCCATGCAGGCAGGATCATCTTTATTAAAGACGGTGAGCTGTTCCATCAGATTTACCGGGGAGAGAGCACTAACGAAGCGCTTTACGAAAAAATTTCAAATACGCTTACAATGATCGCGACAGGTGGTGAGCCGCAATGAAGTTATTTTTTTACTGGAAACTGGCGCTGACGGGTATTTATAAAAACAGAAAAATATATTTCCCTTATATTTTAAGCTGCATCGGAATGGTTATGATGGAATACATCATTATCTTTCTGGCAACCGATCAAAGTGTAGCCGCACTTCCGGGAGGGGCGACCATGCAAATGCTGATCGGACTTGGTATTGGTGTAATCGCAGTGTTTGCCACGTTTTTCCTGTTTTATACCAATTCCTTTTTAATGCGCAGAAGAAAAAAGGAGTTTGGCCTGTACAGTATTCTGGGGATGGGCCGGTGGAATCTGAAGCTGGTGCTTTTATGCGAAAGCCTGGTGATCGCGGTATTTTCACTGGTCATGGGGCTGCTCCTTGGAATCCTATTTTCTAAAGCGGCAGAGCTTGTCATGGCCTACATCCTTAAGGGAAATGCAGGCTTTTCGCTTCATGTGAGCGGAAAAGCCATAGGGATGACGCTGATTGTTTTTCTTGTGATTTTTGGACTGATTTTGCTAAATGGTATCCGGCAGGTGCATACGGCAAAGCCGGTCGAGCTTTTGAAAAGTGAAAATGTGGGTGAAAAGCCGCCCAGGGCCAACTGGCTCCTGGCATTTTTTGGAGGGATCATCCTTGGGCTTGGCTATTTTATCGCATTGAGCATGGACAGCCCCATGTCGGCGCTGCTGATGTTTTTTGTAGCCGTGATTTTTGTTATCATTGCCACTTACCTGCTGTTTATCGCAGGCTCTGTGGTTTTGTGCCGGCTGCTGAAAATGAATAAGCGCTACTACTATAAGACGAGCCATTTTATTTCGGTTTCATCGATGAGCTACCGGATGAAGCGCAACGGCGCCGGCCTTGCGTCGATCTGTATTTTGTGTACCGCTGTTCTCGTGATGCTTTCATCGACAGCGTCACTGTATTTTGGAACAGAAGATTTACTGCGTCATCGCTATCCGAGAAATATTGTCATGGACATTTCCTCAGTCGATGAGGCGCTGACCGGGCAGATATATGCTAAGACCGGGGAGATTCTGGCTGCTAACGGGCTGACTGCTCAAAATGAACTGCGCTATGAGTTACTTGATCTATCCGGATTTATGGCGGACGATCAGCTTGTGTTTGATGGCAGTCTCTTAGAAAACGTTTCCGATGTCCGTCAGCTTTTTATCATTTCCCTGGAGGATTACAACCGGCTGACCGGAAGTCATGAGATGCTGGCATCGGATGAGATCTTACTGTATGCAACAAAAACTTCGTATACAAAAGATACACTAAACATTGAAGGCTATGGGAATGTTCACATTAAAAAGCATCTGAACAGCTTCGTGAATAATGGGGTCGATACAAGTCAGATTTTTCCATCGCTGTTTATTTTTGTACCGGATTGGGAGCGGGCGGTCGTGTGTTTCGACGGAATCGTTTCTGGTTACAATCCTCAGCATTTAGGGGACTATAAGCGCAGCTACTATGGGTTTGATTTAGACTGTCCGGATGATGTGCAGATTTTGGTTGAAGGACAGCTTCAGGATGGTATGTATCAGGCTGCTGAGGCCAATGGCGGAAATTTTCCGGATATGATGATCGAGAGTGCCGCCGGAAACCGGGCAGAAACCTACGGACTGTACGGCGGGATGTTTTTCCTTGGAATCCTCCTTGGAATTGTATGCCTGGCGGCTGCGGTTATGATTATGTATTATAAACAGATTACAGAAGGGTATGAGGACCAGGAGCGCTTTGGTATTTTACAGAAGGTCGGTCTGACCCGGAAAGAGGTGGGAAAGATCATTAATTCGCAGGTGCTTACGGTATTTTTTGCACCGCTTTTAGCCGCCGGGATTCATATGGCTGCAGCCTTTAAGATCATAGCCTTGCTGCTGGCAGCCTTCGGCCTGTATAATACCGGCTTTATTGTGGCAGTGACGCTGATATGCTTTGCGGTGTTTGCCCTTTTCTATACGATTGTGTATCTGATGACGTCGCGGACATATTACCGCATTGTCAGTGCAAAATAAGCGCATGCTCTAAAAGCCCTGGTGCAGCCTGCTGCGTCAGGGCTTTTGGCATGAATATTAAAAAAATTAAAGGCTTCCGGCATTGTTTTACAGGCGCATAAGCTCGGACATCATACAGCCTCCGCAGGCCCCGGCATTTCGGCAAAGCGGCATGTTTTTTAAGGTAATGCCGCCGATGGCATAGACCGGAATCGGGCTTAACCGGCAGATACCGTTTAGAAATGAGAGACCGCGTCCCGGCAGCCCTTCCTTGCAGGCAGTCTCAAAAATATGTCCCGCAAATAGATAGTCTGCACCGCAGGCGATCGCTTTTTTTGCATCATTTGCGGAATGGACGCCGGTTCCGACGACCTTAAAGCCGGCCGGCCGCCCGCCATTGGCAAGCAGCACGGGAAGCGGCAGATGGATGGCGGGAAGCTTAAGGGCTCTGGCTGCATCGATAAAGGTGTGAGCGATCAGAGGAATATCATAGGCACGGCATAACACGGCACATTGCTCAAGAAGCCCGGCATAGTCTGACGCAGACAGGTCTTTTTCCCGGAGAACAACCGCTTTTGGATGAAGGGGAAGGACACGCTTTAGCTGACGGATAAGATCGCCGCTGCAGCAAAGCCGCCGGTTGGTGATACATATAATGTCTGTCAGAGCGGAACCGCCGGTATTTTCCAGAGTACCGCTTGTATTTGTCAGAGCGGAACCGCCGGTATTTGTTAAAGCATCGCCTGTATTCGTTATAGCGGCATCGCCGGCGGCGGTGCCGCTATGGATATTAGACGGCATGATTTCTTAAGTCTCCGGGGAAGTTTTCTGTCCACAGATAGTCGTTGTAGACCGGCCAGAGTCCGCGGCTGCGAATGGCGGCATCGACTTCGGCAACACTTCGTGGATCAGAAATTTCAAACTGCTCATCGCCTTTGGCGTCCTCCTCATGACCGCCGACACCAACACTGACTCCGGCAGAAATTTTTGTGGCAGCAAGGCCGATCACATTGTCGCGGAATCCGGCGCGCTCTCTTGTGGAAATCGTGATCCCTGCATAGGGCAGGAACAGCCGGTAGGCGAGCATAACCTGGAGAAGCTGCGGTT
>CASFBR010000150.1 GCA_949292795.1 uncultured Eubacteriales bacterium | reverse complement strand
GACACACTTTTTCGGAGCCTCTGCCGGACGCGAGGGCGCTGCCCTTCAGCTTGGCGGAAGTATTTCAGCTCAGCTTGGAAGGCTTTTGCGGGTCAATCCCGAAGACCGGCATATTGTCATCATGTGCGGCATGAGCGCCGGATTCTCAGCAATCTTTGGTACGCCCATGGCTTCTGCGGTTTTTGCTATGGAAGTCATCAGTATCGGGATCATGCATTATTCAGCCCTTGTTCCATGCGTCTTTGCATCGCTCATTGCCAGCATTTTTTCAAAACGCCTTGGCGTTGTTGCGGAATCTTTTTATGTCTCGATTGTTCCTGAATTTAATATCGAGCATTTTATCAAGATGATTTTTCTCTCGATTTTCTTTGGCATTTTAAGTGCCGCATTCTGCCTGATGCTGCGCGGCACAGGAAAATTATATAAAAAGCTTTTTAAAAATACTTATATACGGATTCTTGCAGCCAGCGGCATAATCATCCTGCTTACGGCACTTTTACGCACAACCGACTATATGGGCGCCGGCATGAACATCATTGAACACTCATTTGAGGAAGGCGCACGCCCGGAAGCGTTTCTGATGAAAATGATTTTTACAAGCCTTGCGCTTGGCGCCGGCTTTAAAGGCGGTGAAATCGTTCCATCCTTTTTTATCGGCGCCACCTTTGCCAGCGTAGCCGGCCCGCTCATCGGCCTGCCGCTTGCTTTAAGCTCCGCCTGCGGAATGCTCGGCGTATTTTGCGGTGTCACCAACTGTCCGATTACCTCCCTGCTCATCGGTTTTGAGCTGTTTGGTTTTCAGGGAATGCCCTATTACCTCGTTGCGGTATCGGTCAGCTATATGATGTCCGGGTACCACGGGCTTTATAAAGAACAGAAAATTGTTTATTCCAAATACCAGACACGTTTTATTAACAGGAATCCAAAGTAAACGAAAGCTTCGCAAGCAGTGATTTTGAGTTTATAACAGAAATGCAGAGCCCCTGCAAAGCAGGATTCTCTGCATTTCATACTGTTATATTTTTTCTGCTTTCACGCGATGGTCTGAGAAAAAAGCTTTACTTCTTCCTGTGGCTCATAAATCCTGCGTCCATCGGTATCAAAGTACAGAATCTTATTCTTTGGTATCCGCAGAAGCAGCTTTTCCGGCACTGTATTCCACAAATTTTCAGCCTTTACATGAATCTGTCCAAGGGAAGTTGTAACATCATAAAGAATATCGCTTCCCATAGGCTCACTGACATTAACTGTGCCAGACAGCTCATAGGCTTCCTGCCCGTATTCTGAGGACATTGTATCAATCTCAATATCCTCCGGACGGATACTCACATAACCGAAGGAAGTTTTTATAATATTTGACGAAGGATTTCCGATAAATCCGGCCACAAAAATGTGGTTGGGATTTGTATACATTTCTTTTGGTGTGCCCTGCTGAACAATGTGTCCTTCATTAAAAAGTATAATATTATCCCCCATGGTCATGGCCTCTGTCTGATCATGTGTCACATAGACAAAGGTCGTGCCAAGCTTTTTGTGGAGATTTAAAATACTGTGACGCATCTGGTTTCTCAGCTTGGCATC
>CASFBR010000149.1 GCA_949292795.1 uncultured Eubacteriales bacterium | reverse complement strand
TAAGTGCAGCTTTTCGGACATGAGGATCATAAGAAGCAGTATGATGCCCAGAAAGTACGGATACAAAGCGAAGGAGGCATGTTCGGCGATCATTCCGAACAGCGGCGGTATCAGACACGTTCCGGTGTAAGCGGCGGCCATCTGAATACCGATAACCGCCTGGCTCAATTCACGGCCGAAGTTTGCCGGCGTTTCGTGGATAATGGACGGGTAGATCGGAGCACATCCGCAGCCGATCAGGATCAGTCCGGCCAAAAGCACGGCATTTCCAAGCGGGAGGATCACGCAGATAAGCCCGATAGCGGCGGTGATCTGACCGATACGGATCATATTGCGGTCATTAAACTTTAATGTAATGAAGCCGCATATAAAACGCCCGGCGGTAATCCCAAGATAAAAAAGACTGGCCCACTGTGCCGCCTGCTCAGCGGTGATCCCGCGCTCGATCGTGCAGTAGCTGGCCGCCCACATACCGGCGGCTCCCTCCATGGCACAGTAGCAGAAAAAGCAGATGAGGACCTCCTTGATTCCCCGGCGCTTCAAAATCTGAAAAATCGTCAGCCGTGCCGCCGGATGATTGCAGGAAGCGTCTGCTGCCGCGCTGGCGGCGTTATTGCCGGATTTATCCGCTGTGGCGCCTGTGGTACTGTTGTTGGCTTCGGTTACTGCGGCTTTTGCAGTATCAGAAGCGGTATCAAGAATCGGAGCCGGCGCCATTTTCCAGAGCGGCAGTGTCAGGAAGAGCAGAGCGGTCAAAATGATCTGAATAACTGCGATGATCTGATAGCCGCCGTTCCAGCGCAGGCCGCCGGTAATGGCCCAGCCCATGATCATCGGCCCGACGCTTGCGCCGATGCCCCACATACAGTGGAGCCAGCTCATATGGCGGGCCGGATAATGCAGAGCCACAAAGTTATTGAGTGCCGCATCCACACTCCCGGCGCCAAGGCCGTAGGGGATGGCACAAAGACAGAGCATCCAGAAGGATGAACTAAAGGAAAAACCGAGCAGTGCTGCCGCGGTCATAAGGACACTGAAGGCCGTGACCCTGCCGGTGCCAAGGGTACGGGTGAGCCGGTCACTGGCAAGGCTTGAGACGATCGTTCCGGCGGCAATAATCATTGAAACAATGCCGGCCCATGAAACTCCGGCTCCAAGGTCCGGATACATGCTTGGCCAGGCAGAACCAAGAAGCGAATCCGGCAGTCCAAGGCTGATAAAAGCCAGATAGATCATTGCAAGTAAACATGATGCCATAATAAAAACTCCTTAAATAAAGATTCATTGGTGCAGCTGTTTGGATATACTGAAGGGCCGCAGTTTAAATACGGCAAAGAGCCGCGGTTTTGCTGCTTTAGTATACCTCGAACGGATACGCGTTTATTATAGACGCATTCGGTGAAAAATGCTATAATTATTTTATGATGCCGGAGCAAAAGCTGCTTCGCCTTTATCGCTCTGATCGATAAAGCGCATTTATGCCATCATCAAAGCGCATTTGTCATCAGTAAAGCTTTGGGAGTAACGAAACGGGAGGAAAAAATCATGAACAACGGTGCTAAGAAAGCGTATGAGATGCTGGCCGCAAAGGCCGGACTGACGTTTGACCCGTCGGCCGGTGTCATTTACGGACAGCGGAATGGCTTTAATGTGATCGTGTATGCGGCGGACGGGAATTATCCGTATATTATTACGGCTAAAATGGCAGTCAGCCGGGCAGGCGGGCCACTGGGAAAGGATGTATGGAAAGGGTTTGCAAAGGAGCATAAACCCGTACAGAATGTAAAAAACGAAAACAACGATCTGAGGATGGTATTATCTGCCGTGAACAACGCAGAAAAGTTCAGTGATCGTTTTATTGAAGCATACGATGCACTGACAGGATTTTTGGCGGCCAACGGCTATATAAACTGCTGTCAGGTATGCGGTCAGCCGGTGGACACCGCGCCCTATTTTGTGTCCGGAGAATTTTCGATAATGTGTCCGGACTGTGCCGCAAAAGTATCGCAAAATCTTCAGTTATCCAATGCGCAGCAAAGCCGGAAAAAGGATAACCTGATCGCAGGTATCGTAGGTGCGTTGATTGGTTCACTGATCGGCGTTTTATGTATTGTTGTGATCGGACAGCTTGGCTATGTGGCGGCGCTTTCGGGAATCGTTATGGCGGTCTGTACCTTAAAAGGCTATGAGCTGCTTGGGGGCAAGCTTTCTACAAAAGGTATCGTGGTCAGTATTGTTCTTATGCTTGTGATGACCTATGTTGGCAATCTGCTGGAATGGGCGATCGTTGTGATGCGGGAGCTGGAATATGATTTCCTGTATTCCATTCAGCTTGTACCCATTTTGCTCCGCGAACAGATCATTGAAGCATCCAGCTATTGGGGCGGTCTGGCATTAGTTTATGTCTTTGTGATTCTCGGAGCGGTTCCGGTAATCCGGAACATTATTGTCGGTCAGAAAACACGGGGACAGATGTTCCGTATCGGTTCACGGTACTGATATTTGGACGAAAAAAGCCTCATTTTTAGCCCTTGACAATGCCGTATAAAACCGATATACTGATTAAGCATAGCGTTGTCTGTAAAAACAGACGCGTATATTTGTTTTTTAAAGATGTCATAAAGCTTCCGTGCAGCCGGGGAGATAGCGGTGCCCTGTACCTGCAATCCGCTAGAGCAGGGGTGATGTCTTTGCCGAGGGTCATGATCTGTAAAGCAGCCCTTTATAAGTGGCGATGAAGCCTGGGTCTTACGCAACAGAAACCTGTGAACCGTGTCAGGTCAGGAATGGAGCAGCACTAAGCAGGACCTTTTGTGTGCCGTGAGGGTGCCTGGGCCGAGTTAACTGTAAAGGTAACGTTTATGGGTGTGATTCGAAGCTGGACGCACGGATTAAAAAAGATTAATTAAAAGACTGGAATATTTTGGTTCCGGTCTTTTTTCATTTCAGGAAATCATATTTTCTGTTTTAAAAAAACAGGATTGAAATGCAGGGGCATTTAATATATGATAAAAAGTAACAGACAAAACCCTGTACCAATGTGAGTGAAAAGCACACAAAAGGGCAATGCCTTTATGCTGCGGGAAATGCGGCAGGATTAAGGAAAGGATGGGATTGTAATGAAAAAAATCGGAATGTTGACCAGCGGTGGAGATTGCCAGGCATTAAACGCGACGATGCGCGGTGTGGCAAAGACTTTATATAATTATTATAATGATGACGTACAGATTTTTGGTTTTGAGGAAGGCTACCGCGGTTTGATGTATAATGATTACATACTGATGAAGCCATCAGATTTTTCCGGTATTTTAACCAAAGGCGGCACGATCCTGGGCTCATCGCGCCAGCCATTTAAGCTGATGCGTGTTCCCGGTGAAAACGGCTTTGACAAGGTGGCGGCTATGAAGAAAACCTACCAGAATCTTAAGCTGGACTGCCTTGTGATCCTCGGCGGAAACGGCACGCAAAAGACGGCGAACCTTTTAAGAGAAGAAGGATTAAACATCGTGTCTCTTCCAAAGACGATCGACAATGATATTTACGGTACAGATATGACCTTTGGTTTCCAGAGTGCTGTGGATATTGCGACCAATGCCATTGACTGCATCCATACAACAGCATCCTCTCACGGACGGGTGTTTGTGGTCGAACTGATGGGCCATAAGGTTGGCTGGCTGACGCTTCATGCGGGTATCGCCGGAGGTGCGGATATTATCTTGCTGCCGGAGATCCCCTATGATATTGACCATGTGATCGCAGCTATTAAAAAGAGAAATAAAGCCGGAAAGAAGTTTTCGATTCTTGCCGTTGCCGAGGGCGCTGTGTCCAAAGCGGATGCCCTTTTGTCCAAGAAGGAATATGCGAAGAAAAAAGCGGCCAGCCCGTTCCCGTCGGTATCTTATGAGATCGGTAAGCAGATTGGCGATGCCCTTGGCCAGGAGGTGCGTATTGTTGTACCCGGGCATACCCAAAGAGGCGGAGGCCCGGATTCCTATGACCGTGTCGTATCTTCGAGACTTGGAGCAGCAGCAGGCCGGCTGATCATCGAAGGCAAGTATGGCTATATGGTTGCTTTTAAAGGCGACAGCATCGTGCCTGTATCGCTTAAAGAGGTTGCAGGCAAACTAAAGACCGTAGATCCCGGCTCAGAGATCGTACGCCAGGCTAAAGACCTGGGTATCTGCTTCGGCGATTAAGAAAGAGGAATGAAGCATGTCTTATCAGGCACTTTACAGAAAGTGGCGCCCCTCGGAATTTGATGAGGTTAAAGGGCAGGACCACATCGTGACAACATTAAAAAACCAGATCAAAGCCGACCGTATCGGCCATGCCTATCTTTTTTGCGGAACACGGGGAACCGGTAAGACAACGGTGGCAAAGATTTTTGCCAAAGCGGTGAACTGCCTGCATCCGGTGGACGGAAGTCCGTGCAACGAATGTGCGATGTGCCGCGCGATCAATGAACAGACATCCATGAATGTGATTGAAATTGATGCGGCGTCCAACAATGGTGTGGACAACATCCGTGAGATACGGGACGAAGTAACGTATTCACCGACAGAGGGCAGATATAAGGTATATATTATCGATGAGGTGCACATGCTGTCCATCGGCGCTTTTAACGCCCTTTTAAAAACGCTTGAGGAGCCGCCGTCGTATGTGATCTTCATTCTTGCAACGACGGAAGCACATAAAATTCCCATTACGATCCTGTCCCGCTGCCAGCGCTACGATTTCAAGCGCATCACGATTGACACGATTGCCGGACGGCTGACGGAGCTGATTCAGCGGGAAAATCTGAATGTGGAGGATAAGGCGGTTCATTATATTGCCCGGGCGGCTGACGGCTCAATGCGTGACGCCCTGAGCCTGCTTGATCAGTGTGTTGCTTTTTATCTTGGTGAACGGCTGACCTATGATAATGTCCTGGAAGTGCTGGGTGCTGTGGACACTTCGGTGTTCAGCCGCCTTTTAAGAGCGGTCGACAGCGGGGCATTTGTGGAAGCGGTGCGTCTGCTGGAAGAGGTTGTCATTCAGGGGCGCGAGTTGTCACAGTTTGTGACGGATTTTATCTGGTATATGCGCAATCTTCTGCTTGTTCAGGGCTCTGGTGATCTGGAAGATATTTTGGATATTTCTTCAGAAAATCTGGCCGCGCTTAAGGAAGAAGCGGAGATGATCGATAACGAAAAGGTGATGCGCTATATCCGCGTGTTTTCAGAGCTTTCCGCGCAGGTGCGCTATTCCAGCCAGAAGCGCGTGCTGATCGAGGTTGCGCTCGTCCGGCTGTGCCAGCCGTCTATGGAAGGCCGTCAGGCGTCGATTGAAGATCAGGTGGCGGCTCTGTCCGAGCGCCTGGGTATTTTAGAGCGCAGGCTTGCATCAGGGGCATTTATTGCGTCCGGCGACGGCGGCGCGCCTTTGGGCGGCCAGGGAAACCAGGGCTATCCGGGCGCGGACGCTGCCGGAAATTCCGGAGCAGGCGTGGTTTACGGAGCGGGAGACGGCAAAAATGCACTTGCAGCCAATGACCGGACGCACCTGGCTGGAGCGCTGCCGGAGGACCTTAAGGCTGTTATTGGCGAATGGGGACGGATCATTTCCGATGTTCCCATGAGCATGGGGATTATGCTTAAGTCTGCGCAGGTAGCGGCAGGTGATGGAAATAAGCTGATCCTTGGCTTTGCGGAATCCATGCATAAGGCTTATTTTGACCAGGAAGCGCACCGGCGGGAGCTGGAAAAGGTGATTGCTGAACGTATTGGGAAAAGCGTGGCCGTTGTGCCAACGCTTTTAGCGCCGGAAAAAGAGCAGAGCAATGATTTTTTTATCCCTTCAAAAGTTAATCTTTCGGGTGTTGACTTTAGTTTTGAAGATGAGTAGAATAGTGGAAGTAAGCCGATATGGCAAAACGTGGAAAGGTGGATGACTATGGCAAAACGTGGAGGCTTTCCGGGCGGTATGCCAGGAAATATGAATAATCTGATGAAGCAGGCGCAGCGGATGCAGCGTCAGATGGAAGAAGCGACAAAGGAGCTTGAAGAAAAAGAGGTTGAGGCAACAGCCGGCGGCGGCGCGGTAACTGTGCGCGTATCCGGTAAAAAAGAAGTGATTTCCGTAAAGCTTTCTCCGGAGGTTGTTGACCCGGATGATATTGAGATGCTTGAGGATTTGATCGTGGCGGCTACGAATGAGGCATTCCGCAAGATTGAAGAGCTGTCTCAGGAATCGATGTCCAAAATCACCGGAGGTCTTGGCGGATTTGGAGGCTTTGGCCTGTAATGAATTTATACAGCGGACAGATCACGCATTTGATCGAAGAGTTGTCGAAGCTGCCGGGTATCGGCGTTAAGTCCGCCGGAAGGCTGGCTTTTCATATCATGAATATGCCGGTAGATCAGGCAGAAAGCCTGTCCCGGGCGATCATCGACGCCCGGACAAATGTCCGGTACTGCCAGTGCTGCTGCAACCTGTCGGACCAGGATATTTGCCCGATCTGTTCAGACGATTCCAGAGATAAAAAGACGATCATGGTCGTGGAGACACCCAGAGACCTGGCGGCCTATGAAAAAACACAGAAATATCAGGGGGTCTATCATGTACTGCATGGCGCAATTTCGCCGATGCTTGGTATCGGCCCTAATGATATTCGGTTAAAAGAGCTGATGCACCGGCTTCAGGGGGATGTGAACGAAGTGATCATCGCCACAAATTCCAGCCTGGAAGGCGAGACAACAGCCATGTATATCAGCAAGCTGATTAAACCTACGGGGATCAAGGTCACCCGTATTGCCAGCGGCGTGCCGGTTGGCGGAGACCTTGAATACATTGATGAAGTGACGCTTTCCAGAGCACTGGAAGGACGTATCGAATTATAGAGACGATTATACAGCAGTCCGTCCGGGATGGCGCAGCAGATGCGCGGGTTCTGGCCGGACTGCTTTTTTGTTCTGAATAAGAAGCTTTAAAAAGGGGATGAGCCTCTGAAGCGATTCAGAGGCTCACCGAGAGGGGTTATGAATGTGTATGAAAAATCTTCCTACGGTTAGTATAATAACAGGAAAATATGACAGAAATATGTGAAAAATATTTCGAAATTATTAAATCTTAATAAAAAATTAAGGAATGTATAAAATTTGAAAGGAATGTATAAATTTTAAAACGGGTAATCGGGATTATTTACATTTCGTATGGGGATATGCCGGGATTTTCGCCTGCGGCAAGTCCACGGCGCAGTGCCCGGGCGATGCACAGGCTGTATCGGGCCATCTGATAGACGGCATTTGCGCCGTATAACTGACGGAATACGCCGGTGATCTGGATATGGCCGATATGCGGCAGCCTTTTTCCAAGTCCGATGCCGGGCTTTAGAGCGCCTTTTTGAACGGTCAGAAAGCCGTTTTGCGAGCCGCTTCCGATCGCCGCATCGATGGCGATGATGACAGCGCCGGGATGACAGTGGTGGATGTGCCGGATTGTTTCTTTAAGATTGAGTGCATGTACGGGATGAGCCAGCGTACCATAAACATGATATTGGATATGGCTTTGCAGCAGGGTGCCGACCAGAGGGCCGAGACAGTCACCGGGAATCTTTGGTGTTCCGATACATAAAAAAATCAGCGGATGTCTGCGCAGTCTGCGCTTTATTGCTTTCCGGGCAAGAAGCCGCTGTATCTGTGCGGCGAGAAGCGCCGGAGCATTCTCGTTTTTATGATCAACCCATAAACAGGAATACATAATTCATCCTTCCTTTCGGGAAATGCTGACGGATTCATTGAAGGCTGTGCTTATAGTATGGGCCGAAAAACGAAGATTTAATCCGCAGGCAGCGAATTAACTGGAAAAGTTGTAGCTGCATCCCGACAGCTTTTGCCAAAGTATTTTTTATGTTTATGGTATGATCGGAGCGAGGAAGGTGAGACTATGGTAGAGATGAAGTTTGACGAAGCGAAAAATAGCCTGAAGCTGCCTAAAAATATTCGGCAGGTCGGCAAACCCGGAGAAAAAATGAAAATTTACGTTGAGGATTACGTTATTACATACATTAACCAGATTGCCCGCGAATCTGCGGAACAGCAGTGCCTTGCAGTATTGCTGGGACGGGTCGGAAAAATGAAGGAGGAAACGGTGGCCTTTATTAACGGGGCTGTCAAGGCACGCAATGTATCTGTTCAGGATGATACGGCCGTATTTACAAGCGAGGACTGGACACAGATTTATGATGAAATCGGACAGTATTTCCATGATACCGAGGTTGTGGGATGGTTTCTCACCCGACCGGGGAAATCTCTGGGGATAAACGATAAAATTACGAAAATTCATGTGGATAACTTTCCAGGTGCGGATAAGGCGCTGTTTATTGTGGACCCGCAGGATAATGATGAAGCTTTTTATATTTACGAGCAGGGGGAGCTGGTCCGGCAGGCCGGCTATTATATTTATTATGAGCGCAATGAGGATATGCAAAACTATATGGTCGATCATAAATCCGGCGAAAGCGAGGAACAGCAGACTGCCAATGCGTTTCTTAAAAAGAAGGAGGAGATTATGGAACGGCGTCAGGCTCAGAAAAAAGAAAAAAGCAGAAATCCTCTGTTTTCCAGGCTTAGCAGCATTTCCGGGAACAGCTCGGCCCAAAAGCCGGATACGGCATCGGAAACAAAATCGGAGGGCGGCGTGAAAGCAGATGGGAAAGCAGATGGATTGAAGCAAAGTGATGCCGGCAATACAGCAGATACGGCAGGTGAAAAGCGTAAAGCCCTGTCCGGCGATTTCCTGAAGGGAATGAGACGGGCCGGGTCCGTGGCCGCTACTTTTGTCATTCTCTTTGCGCTGATCTTCGGCTTTTCACAGATCAACCGGAAAAACGCTCAGGAAACGGGAAATCTTGGCGCAGATGCCCAGGTCCCGGTAGATGTGGCGCAGGGGGAGCTTGATACGCAGAGCGATGTCAATGCTCCGTCATCCGGGGACTTATCGGCCGCGGATGGTGTGAGCGGAGCAGACGGTGAAGCGCTGGCGGCCGCAGACAATGATGGAGCAGACGGTGAAGGGCTGTCGGCCGCAGACAATGACGGAGCAGACGGTGAAGTGCTGGCGGCCGCAGACAATGACGGAGCAGACGGTGAAGTGCTGGCGGCCGCAGATGACGCCGGAGCAGACGGTGAAGGGCTGGCGGCCGCAGATGATGACGGAGCAGATGGCGAAGGGTTGGCGGCCGCAGATGACGCCGCGTCAGAGGATCAGGCGGCAGCGGCCGGAAATCATGACGCCGGTGCAGACGGCACGTCGGAGAGCGGCACGGACATGGCAGATGCGTCTGACGGAGCGGACAATTCAGGCGGTGCGGAAACGGAAGTCCCGGCAAATACGGTAATCCGGCAATATGAAGTCCGGGAGGGCGATACTCTGGCCGGAATCAGCGAACAATTTTATGACAGCTATAATTACATCGAGCTCATCCAGGAAATGAATCAGATCGAAGACCCGGATATGATCTATCCGGGCATGATGCTCAACCTGCCCGACGAAATCGATGAGTAGCCCCGCCCAAACTCCTTTTGACCCCGGGGGGATTCTATGGTATACTGTCCACATATTCTTTGAGTAGACAGTATAAAGGATACTTTACAAGTGGACAGTATACCGCGTCATTTGCGCAGCGAGCAAAGGGAGCTACCGCGGCGCAAATGTACGCATCGGAAAGCGAAGCGATTGGATGCCCGGAAAGGGCATACAGAGCAGATTAATATGGAAGGATGCAAATGAGCCATGAAATTTGCGAAAGAAGAGTTCGGCAGATTAAAAGAAAAAATCAAAGAGCGTTTTGCAAATAGAAAAAAAATGACGCCGTTTTCGCTGATTTTTTACATTGGCGTGGTGGCAGTGATACTGGTGCTCATCGGCGGACTGGTGCATCAGAGTCTGGCTTACCGGAGCTTTACAGTTATCAGCAGCATCGAAAAGACCGACAATGTCGCGCTGAATTATCAGGTCATGGGCGATGGCCTGCTGCGTTACAGCAAGGACGGTGTGTCCTATTCGGAAAAGCTGGACGAAACGATATGGAACCAGTCCTTTGAGATGGCATCTGCCCGTACAGTAACATGCGGTGATTATCTGGCGATCGGAGATATAGGTTCTAATCAGATACGCATATTTAACCAGGACGGTCAGGTAGGAAGCGTCACCACCTCTTATCCGATTGTCGATGTGGCGGTAGCCTCTCAGGGCGTTGTGGCTGCGGTCATGTCAGAGGGGACATCCAATTATATTTACCTGTACAGCAGCAGCGGCGAGGAGCTTGTGGCAATCAAAACCAATGTCAGCCAGATGGGCTATCCGCTGGATTTTGCGCTGTCTGAGGACGGGGAAAAGCTTGTGGTCAGCTATTTAAACATCAATGAAGGGCTGACGGCGACAAATCTTGTTTTTTACAGCTTTGGAGAAGCCGGAGCCAATGAGGTCGATCATATTATGGGAAGCTATGCAAATGACAGCATTATTCCCAAAGTTGAGTTTTTGAATAACAACACCATTGCAGCTTACGCTGAGGAGAGCTTTGCGCTTTACTCTATGAACTACTATCCGGAGTTAATCCGAGAGACGGATTTCGGGCGCGAGATTAAGAGCCTTTTTGCCTCCGATAAATATCTGGGCTTTGTATTCCGAAATAATACAGAAACAGATGAGACCGGGGAAGAAAGCACCGACGGAAAATATCATATGGAGGTTTATACGACTTCCGGCCGGCTGTACATGGAGCGGGATTTTGACTTTGAGTACGAGACGGTCACCAACACGAATCAGGAGATCATCATGTACAATGACAGCGAATGTGTGATCTATACGTTCAGCGGCAAGGAAAAATTCCGGTATACCTTTAATGAACCAATTATTAAATTACTTCCGAAAAATACGATGGATGAGTACATTTTGATTACCAGCAGTGCCATTCAGGAAATACGGTTGAAGTAAGCTGAAAAGAGGAGGATTATGAATTTCGTTTTAATTATTGCAGTACTGATCATTATCGTCAGTGCATTTGCCGGGCTTGGACGGGGATTTATCAAGTCGATTTTTGCAACATTTTCATTGGTTGTAGCGGTTGTACTGGCTGTCCAGATCATGCCCTATGGCACGAATCTTTTGAAAAATACAGGTTTGTATACAAGCATTAATGACAGTATCCAGGCGTCCTTTGATGACCAGCTTGCCACCGCTGCCGGGGGCGTGAGCCAGCAGATGGAAGCGATCGATGAGATGGATAATGTACCGGATTTTATCAAAGACCTGTTAAAAACAAATAATAATGCAGACATATATGAGGCGCTGGGAATTTCGGAATTTTCCGAGTATGTTTCAAATTATATTACATGTCTGATTCTAAACGCGATCTCGCTGATTGTTTCCTTTCTGATCATTTATATTATTTTGCGGATCGCAGGCTATTTTCTGGATATGCTTAGCCGTATTCCCATTGTCAATGGGCTTAATAAGATCGGCGGCCTGATCTTTGGCTTCTTAAACGGTGTGGTTTATCTGTGGCTGGCATGTATCATTGTCACCATATTTTCTACGACCTCATGGGGACAGTACATATTTAGTCAGATTAATGACAGTGTATTTTTAAGCTTCATTTACAATAATAATTATCTGCTGGAGCTTATGGCGAATATGGGAAAGGTTCTGTTTTAAACGCCAGGACAAAAATTGGGAAAAACTATTGTTAAATTTTGCCCGTCTGAGGCAGCTTATAAAAAGTTGCTATATGGCGGGTATTTTTTGGACAAAAACAGAACACAAAGCAGGCAAAAACTCCTTTATAATAAGAGCATCCAATCCAATATGTTGCGGTTTTAAAGGAGGAGATACCGGATGAAATTGAAAAGAACATTGGGGCTTTTATTAGTTTCCTGTATGGCGCTGACCGCCTGTGGAAATTCGGAATCTGCAGCCAATAAGGATGCGGCTGGGGATAATAGCACAGGCAGTACGGCCGCAGAAAGCACAGCGGCTGATAGCGGCGCAGATGCGCAGAATACGGACAGCAAAGACGCTGCGGCGGATGACAGCGCTGCGGGCGGCGTGCCTATGGACTGGGAAGAGGACCCGGCGGAAGTGACCTGGATGCTGTGGAACGTGGGCGGAACCTTTTCACAGGAAGGGGTACAGGCGGTTGAGGACGCAGTAAACGAAATTACTCTGGCAAAAATCAACGTCAAAGTAAACCTGGAAATACTGGAAATGGGAACCTACATGTCTCAGATGCCGATGCAGGTGGGCGCCAATGACAAGATCGATCTGATCACAACCTTCCCGGGCGGCTCGGGTACATTTAGCTCCATGGTTACAGTAGGACAGCTTATGCCGCTGGATGACCTGCTGGCAGACTATGCCCCGGAAACACTGGAGCTGATCCCGGAAAATATTCTGGATGCCACTACCGTGGACGGAACGCTCTACGCAGTACCGGTGTATACCGATTATACAAATGACGCTTATTGGGTATGCCGTGAATCCTATCTGACAGAGGCCGGATTTACAGCCGATGATATTAAGAGCGTTGATGACATTACAAAAGTCTTTGAGGCGGTTTACGCCCTTCACCCGGATATGAAGATGGTAAGCTCCGGCGCCAATTCTCTGGTCAGCCAGCCCTTTATGAACGGTGTGGCTTATGATACTCTGGGAACCGATCTTCTCGCTGTTATGGTCGATGAGGACGAAACAAAGGTTGTCAGCCTTTATGAGAGCGATGCTTACAAAGAAAACTACGCGATTTTAAAAGACTGGTATGAAAAAGGCTATATTGATAAGGATATTATGATCCGCGAGGACGATCCTACCGGAGATAATACCGTATTTTCCTTCTTCCTTGGCGGAAACCGGTCAAGAACAACCGGCTCCGAGGAAATGGCCGGCGAGCCGCTTGTATCTGTAAAGATTGCGGACGGCAGCGTCTGCACATCCTCCGTAGCCATTATGACGATGGGCATCCCCGTATCTGCCACAGAGCCGGAGGCTGCGGCCCGTCTTTTGAACCTGTGCTATACGGATAAAGACCTGAAGATGTTTGTAAGCTATGGTATCGAGGGCGAGAACTACACTTATGATGAGCAGGGCGGCGTCGTTGCCGATACCTCCAGCGGCTATGCTCCCAATACGCTCGGTATTTTTGGAAATGCCATGCTGTGTGACCCGTCTGCCAATGAGGTGAAGATCGGGTATAACATGAATGACATTGACCAGAGCACGCTGAAGTACTCGCCGCTCATGGGCTTCTTCTTCAATACAGAGCCGGTATCAAACGAAGCGGCGGCACTGTCCAATGTATTTAATGAATATAAAGCTCAGGTGAGCTGCGGTATGGCAGACGAAGCGACAATGAATGAATTTATTGAAAAGCTCTATGCCAATGGATTCCAGAACTATATCGATGAGGCGCAGCGTCAGCTGGATGAATGGCTTGCTGCCCAGAAATAATGCAGGATAAACCTTCATAGAACTCCCATTAAAAATAGCAATGCTTTCCGGAAATGTCGGAGGGCATTGCTTTTTTGTGCGATACGCCCGGAGGGCGGTCGCCGTGCTTGCAGTCTGCCAAAGCGGCATGGTATGATAAAACCGAATGGAGGGATGGATGCGTGGAGATATATCACAAACAGGAATTTGAGATTTATTTTAAAAAGGGTATGATGGAACGGGAGCACATGCATCAGGATGTGGAGCTGGTCTATGTAATGGAAGGGCGTGTGCGCATCCAGGTACTTGGAAAGTACTTTGACCTGAAAAGTGAAGATACCATTGTGATCAACAGCAATCACCGGCATTCCTGGAGTGAGCTTGAGCCTTCATATTTGTGTATTATTCATTTTAACTATTCCATGCTGCTGGAGCATATGGACAAAAAGCTTCTGTTTTTTTATTGCAACAGCGCTGTTCAAAGCAGCGATTACTATGAAGGCATCCGTTCAATCATGGAAGACCTGCTCAGCGAGTATGCGGTGAATACCGATGTAATGACCTTTCAGAAAAAAAGCGTGCTTTACCGTCTTACCCATTATCTGACCACCTATTTTATGTCGGATTCCATGTCTGGTGCGGATAGTGAAAAGGATATGCGGATCGAAAAGATGCTTCAGTATATTAACGCGAATTACAGCCGCCCGATCCCGCTGACGGAGCTGGCGTCTTTTCTGCATATGGCGCCGACATCGTTCTCCCGGTTTTTTAAAAGGAGCGTCGGGATCACCTTTGTGGAATATATAAACAATGTGCGGCTTCATTTTGCTATGGAAGATATTTTATATACGAATCACTCTGTTTCATGGATTGCCAATACCCATGGGTTTACAAATGCTTCGGCATTTTGCAGGATGTTCAAGGCGCTCTATGGCATGTCCCCTCTGACCTTTCGCAAGCAAAGCGGGCCGGCCGGAGAAGAAAAAGAGACGGATGGAAGTGACCGCGAGTTTTTAAAAAAGTATCTCAGGCATAATGAGAATACGAGCTGGAAGCCGGAGCGGGCGCGCTGTGTATCGGTCTGCGTGTCCGGAAAAAGCGGGAGAGCGTGGCGTGTTCCTTGGAGCGATGCGCTCTGTCTGGGCGTTGCATGTGAGCTTTTGGAAGCCCGTATGCAGGAGCAGATTGCTCTGGCCAAAAAAGCGCTCCAATTTACATATGGCCGGATTCTGGGGATTTTTGCCTCGGAAATGTGCTACCGGGAAGGTCATGCAGGGGCGATTGCCAGCTACTCACATATGGATAATGTGCTGGATTTTCTTGTGTCTCAGAAAATCCGCCCGGTTATCAGCCTGGATAATAAGCCGCGCTATGTGATGAAAGGGATCAACACGTTTGTATACGAGAAAAAATCAGAAATGATTTTTAAAGATACAGCGGAATGTGTCGGTGTCCTTGGCGATTTTCTGACACATATTATCAGCAGATACGGAATTGGCGAAGTGCAGACATGGATATTTGACTGCTGGTGGGATGAGTTTTATGAAAATACAATGGGGCTCGCGGGAGACTTCCCGGATGTATTTGACGCTATCTGCAAAACGATCAGGCGGTATATTCCCGGCGCCAGGGCCGGCGGCTGCGGCTTAAGCCCGTCAATCAGCGAGGAAAAATTCCGGACGCTTTTACAGGCATGGGCAAAAAAGAAGGTGCGGCCGGATTTTATTTCCATAAATCTTTTTCCGTATTCGAGAACGGACGAAACGGAAAGGATCGAGGGAAAGCGCAGGCGTAATGTTGATGAATATTATCAGAGCGAGATCAGCCAGTGCCGCAATATTTTAAGCTCTGTGGGCTGGGAGGATATGCCGCTTTATGTTTCGGAGTGGAACATGAGCCTGTCACAGAGAAATTTGTTTAATGATACATGCGGGAAGGCGGCGCTGATGGCCCGTCTGATGGGACATCTCGGGGATTCCGTAGATTTTGCGGCATATACATGGCTGAGCGACTATACAGGTACATATATAGATGCGAAGAAGCTGTTGAACGGCGGCATGGGGCTGCTGACCGCGGACGGCGTGCCGAAACCGGCGTTTTATGCGCTGAAATTCATGCGCCTGCTTGGAAATATCCTGATTCACCGGGAGAAATACGATATTGTGACGTCGGCTGACGGATATGAATTTCGTATTTTATGCTTCAATGCAAAGGATCTGCGGTATAAATACTATCTCTCGGAGGAAAACCGGCTGTCAGGCCAGGAAGATATTTTTGAAAATCAGGAGCTTCTGGAGCTCAACCTGACGATTGAGGATGTTGAGGATGGAGAATGGAAGGTCAGGGAGTATCGAATGGCTCCGTGGCGCAACTGTGTATATGAAGCCTGGCAGGATATGGGAAAGCCGGAAGAACCGGACCCGGAGGATATAAGATACCTGCGGCGGATATGCGTGCCTTCTGTAAAACAGGGGCGGATAAAGACACAGAAAGGGCGGCTGGTACTTCAGCAGTCGCTTTGGGCGCAGGAAATAAAGTTTATACGCATTTATCGTTAAGGATAGGGCTAATATCTGACAAAAAATATAGTTGGATATTAGCCTTTTTTTCGATAGATTAAAATCAGGCTTTAAATTAAAAAACATTAAGATAAAGAAATGAATGTTTGCGGCTGATTTTTAATATAAAATTGGATTTAGATGCAAGGAGAAATAGCCTTTTGCTCCGAACATCACAGCGTGAGTAAAAATAATTAGCACGGGAGGCGGTTTTTATCAAAACGATCGAAGTAATGACAAAAAAAGGACGGATTTTAGGAGAGGACGCAGGCGGCTATAAGGTTTTTCGCAGTATTGCCTATGCAAAGGCGCCCACAGGAGAGCTGCGCTGGAAGCGTCCGCAGGAGACAGAGCCGTGGGAGGGCGTTTATGATGCGACGCTGTTTAAGACGCGGTGCCCTCAGAGATTGCCCCAGGAATATGCGCCGCCGGAAGACCTCTATAACAGGGAATTTTATAATACCTATGATTTTATTCCGGCACGCAGCGAGGATTCTTTGCATTTAAGTATCTGGACGCCGGACTGCCGGCCGGAAAAGAAATATCCGGTAGCTGTCTGGATTCACGGCGGCGGGTTTGGAAGCGGTTTTGGCTTTGAAAAGGAGTTTGACGGGGCAGCCTATTGTCAGAGAGACGTGATCCTTGTAACGATTAATTACCGTCTCGGCATTTTTGGATTTTTTGTACATCCGTGGCTGTGTGCGGAGGATGAGCACGGTGCATGCGGCAATTACGGAATTTATGATCAGGTGGCAGCCCTTAACTGGGTTTATGAAAATATTGAAGCCTTCGGCGGCGATCCGGAAAATATAACGGTTTTCGGACAGTCCGCAGGCGGGGCCAGCGTGCGCGCCCTTGTTTCCTCGCCTCTTACAGGAAATAAAATCAAACGGGCGATTATCCAGAGCGGCATTTTCCCTTCCTCCGGCTTTGACTGCTCAAAACCAGAGGATGTTATGCCATACGGCATTGAATTTGCAGAGCGTACAGGCGCAGGCTCTCTTGAGGAATTACGGGCGCTGCCGTGGGAAAAGTTGGTGGAGCTGTACTGGGAATATTGCCTGGAAAAGCCGGAAGAACGCATGGGATGGTGTCATCCTGTGGCAGACGGTATTTTACTTGAGGATACGGTAGACGAGCTCCTGAAACAGGGACGTATTAAAGACATTCCCTATATTGTAGGCTCCAATGCCGATGACCTTGTGGAAATGCCGGAAAAAACGAAAGGAAAGAATATGTTCTATGACGGCTGTATTCGCTGGTGTGAAGACCGGGAGGAAGCAGGCGGCTGTCCGTCCTGGCTCTATTATTTTACAAGAAGGCTTCCGGGAAGCGAAGACGGCGCTTTTCACTCGGCCGAGCTGTGGTATATGTTTGGCACGCTGAAACGGTGCTGGCGGCCCATGGAAGCTCATGACTATGCGTTAAGTACAAAAATGCTGGATTATTGGACAAGCTTTATGAAGTATGGGAATCCAAATGGAGAGGGCGAAGAAGAATGGCCTGCCTACACAAAAGAACATCCTTATATGAAGGAGTTCTTTTAAAGCATATGTCCGCAGAGACAAAATCGCCTCTGCAAGCAAGCTTGCGCCGGGCTTTTGTCTCTGCGGCCGCATGGCTGAATAGTTACAAAAATGAAAAAAGTTGAAAAAAGGTGTTGACATACGGCGATTAACATGATAATATATGGAAGCTGTCTGAGAGAGACAGCAAGATAAAAAACTTCTTGAAAAAGAAAAATAAAAAAATAGAAAAAAGTGCTTGACAAAAACTGGAAAGCATGATAATCTATTAAAGCTGCTTGAGAGAGCAGTTGTTAAAAAATAACAGAACATTGATAATTAAACAATAAAACAATCCCGAAAATTCACAAAAATTTTTGATAAAGATTATATCTTCGTCAAAATGCCTGAATCTGAACAAAGAAATTTGTGAGATTGAGGATGAGTAAAT
>CASFBR010000148.1 GCA_949292795.1 uncultured Eubacteriales bacterium | reverse complement strand
ACGGTGTTATATAACACCGCTGGCGGGGGAGTTAATGAAAAGATTGATTGAAAGATATCCGCTACATTCTGCGAAACGCATATTATGCGGTCAAAGCGTGCGTAACAGCGCCACGCCTCTACAGAATTTCGGAATGACTTTGCCGCTTTTCCCATATTATCCTGCGTACTATGGATCCAGGACACAAGCTTCGTCCCATCATCAGGGCACCCGCTGACGATTCGGGCGCTGGGGCCCTCCAGGTAAGAGACGATTACATCATACTTCTCTTTTATGTAATGCCGGAACAGCATTTTGGGGGAGAACAGCTTCATGATATGGCTGTTGCCGGGAATCATCCGTGCATGCCCGTGGAGCAGCCGCACTTCCGGCGAGAGAAATTGCTCATTGACGCCGCCGCCGAACAGGGCCAGAACGGAGATGTCAAATCTGCTTTTATCCATATGGTTGACCAGATTGACCAGGACCTTTTCCGCGCCGCCGTGGCATAAATCATGGATAACAAATAGTATTTTCAACGAACTACCCCTTTGCGCGCATACGTATGTACCGACTTAATAAATATCCAGGAAAAACGGAAAATGCAATCAATCTATTCTCATCTCAGGGAATGCGGATACTTCACGGTGTAATAGATGACATCCAGTACAACTAATTTGTAATTCTGAGCAAACAGACGATACTTATACGCTAATGCCACGTTTGGCTCCAGTCAACGGCTAAACCGGTAGTAGTGAATGGTTTTGAGAATCATTTGATATACCTTTTATACACAAAAGCCGATATAATCTTTTGTGGCATTTTCCTTTGAATGAATAATTCCCGGATTTCCAATAACAACAGAATGGGATGGTACGTCAAAATTTATATAACTATTGGGAGCAATCATGACATCATCCCCAATTTTGATATTTCCTACAATAGTTGCGTTAATTCCTACAGAAACACGATCTCCTATCTGAGGAATTCCCATACGCGGTCCACGATTTTCTCTTCCAATTGTACAACCCTTATGCAAGTTTACATTATTTCCTATTTTAGCACCGCTGCCGACTGTAATATTATATGGATGCCCTAAATAAAGGCCCTTTCCAATATCCGCTGTTATCGAAATTTCCAATCCATATTTCGTGGCATATCGCTTAAGAATCAGTCGATAAAAAAGCCGATTTTTCTTCTTTGCTATTCTCCACCATTTCATATATCGTATCTGATGAGAAAAGAGGCATCGTATAAGGCTACTAATACCAAAACGGTAATGTGTACCTGTCATGCGATAATAGTCTTCGGAAAAATCTGTATTCATTTTATTCCTTTCTGTCTGCATTTCATTTTCATATACCAAGTTAAGGCTAATCCAAAAGGGACGGCAAGAGCGGTTAATAACTTTTTGGGTGTTTTTTTAAAAAAATCCTTATCTTTGCTAAGAAAGCTACTGGAAACATAGTGAATACAGTCAATAAATACTCTTTTCCTTGATTCTGGATACTGCATACAAACCTTTCTCCAAAATGCAAAGCCCTTTGGATTTTTTAAATACTGCCGCCACATGGTATTGCTGGAGCCATCCTGCTGATACTCCACATTGCAGAGGACCTCATTCAGCACAGCCAGCTTATAATCCTGATCGATCAGGCGGTATTTGTATGCCAGCGCCACATATTTTTCACCTTCAAAAACGGGATAGGGCGGATATTGGCGCATTACATCTGTCCGGTACACCAGCTTTTTATCTCCGCTGCCTCCTGCGGCATAATAGCCGGAAAGCGTGGTTTCGATCATGCCGGCAGGAAAACCTGTCCCGATTAGATTACCCTGTAAATCGGCGTCAAGGCCGATGATACCGGCGTACTTGTCCTTCTGAACAGAATCCCACTTGGCCAGAATCTTTCGAACTGCTCCAGGCGCAAGGCAGTCGTCTGAGTCAATACAGACGTTTAATTCCGTGTCAATTACTTCATAAGCGGCATTATGTGCAGTGTGCATGCCGCCGTTTTCCTTATAAAGATACCGGATTTCAAAGCTATGCTCCTGCGTCTGCCAGGCTTTGACCAGCGCTCGCGTATCATCTGTTGATCCGTCGTCTATAATCAGCCAGACAAAGTCTTTGCAATCTTGACGGGAAAGGGAGGCATATGTCCGCGGAAGGGTATGCGCACGGTTGTATGTGGGTGTAAATACGGTCAATCTGGGCATATTACTTCTTCACGCTCCATTGCTCCAGATAATAGTTTTGCAGCCACTTGGCCTTTTGAACAATGTCAAACCCGGCTTTTGTAATTGTTGCACTTGTATCTGGCCTTATTTGCTCCGTTTCCAATATCTTGTCTGCCCAGATCGTCACATCATCCTTTAACGAAATGCGGTGGATTAGTGCTGTAAGATCACAATCATCGGGGATCTGACTGGAAATCATGCATGGAAGTCCAGAAGCTTGCGCTTCTACCAAAGTGACGGGCAATCCCTCATAAAGTGATGGAAAGACGAATAGATCCATTGCCTGCAGAAGGTCGGGGACATCGCTGCGGACTCCAGTTAGAATGACGGAGTCCCCAAGGCCTAAATCCTGTATTTTTTGCTCGATTTGCGGACGCAACTCACCATCGCCTACAAGCAATAGGGTGGTTTCGGCGTTTTGGGAATGAACGGAAGAAAAAATGTCCAGCAAAAAAAGATGGTTTTTCTGATGAGAAAAACGGCCGACATGTCCGAGCACCAAATTCTCCTCCGGAATACGGAGAGCGCTGCGAACACGCGCTCTTTTTCCGGGCTGAAATTGATAGGCGGATACGTCAATGGCGTTTTGCAGTATACGGAAATCTTTGCCGCCAAACATCCATCTTCCGGCATCCTCACCGCAGGCAAACAGTTGTGTCGCATAACGTGGAATAAACTGTTTATAGTAGAGCTTAATTAAGTATTTGATATTTTTGTCCTGACTGCTGTTATGACTATGGGCGATCCTTACAGGGACGCCATTATGCTGCGCCGCCTTGAGAATGACCGAACTCAAACAGTCCTGATGGACATGGACGATCCGGTATTCCGGGTGGGATTGAAAAAACTGATT
>CASFBR010000147.1 GCA_949292795.1 uncultured Eubacteriales bacterium | reverse complement strand
TGAATTCCGATTAGTAGTCAAATATAATATAGTTACTTTCCCTGAGATGCAGGATAGGGCAACGCTGAGGAGCGACCTGAGCGGCATCCAGGGTTACACAGGAGCAGCACTGAGCGTGTTGCTCTTTTCTTTGCTCCTGTGGAAACACAAAGCGATAAACCTCGGGGTTTAAGGGGCAGAGCCCCCTATGCTATAATCAACCTTTCAACAGATATCCGGATGGCATCCGCCAAAGGAGAAAATACTATGGCTAAGAATGCACATCTGACCTTTGATGAAAGACAGACTATTGAGGTATCACTTCGTGATCATCTCAGTTTTAAGGAAATCGGACACCTCCTGGGGAAGGATCCCTCTACGATTTCCAAAGAAATCCGCAACCACTATAAGGTTGAGGAAAAGAGCACCTACAACCCCTGTGCGAACAGGCGCACCTGCAAGCATTATGGTGATATTTGCAAACCTTGCAGGAAGCGGTGGGGACAGGATTGCAAGAAGTGTGATACTCCTTGTTATACTCACTGTCCTGATTTTGAGGAACAGGTTTGCCTGCGACTCAAGAAGCCACCCTACGTTTGCAATGGCTGTGATACCAGACAAGGCTGTAAATTAAAACGGCATCTATATGAGGCTAAGTATGCTCAGAACGAATACGAAGCTGTCCGCAGCGAAAGCCGGCAGGGATTCGCTATCAGTTCTGACGAGTTAAAGAGAATAGATGGCATCATCTCCCCGCTGATAAAACAGGGACAGTCCATTCACCAGATCTGTGTCAATAATGCAGATCTGATCATGCTGGATGAGAAGACGATTTACAATTATATCGATGCTGGTCTTCTTTCTGTTTGCAACAGCGATCTCCCTCGAAAAGTCCGTTACCGTGTACGAAAAAAGAAGAAACCTGTACGGGTCGACAAAAAGTGTCACATTGGTCGAACTTACGAGGATTATCAGGCATATATCGCAGCCAATCCTGATGTTGCAGTGGTTGAAATGGACTCTGTTGAAGGAAGAAAGGGAGGCAAGGTCTTCCTGACCATCTTTTTTCAGAGCTGCAATCTTATGCTGGCATTTATACGTGACGCAAACACCGCACGCTCTGTAACAGACATATTTAATCAGCTCTATGTCCTTTTGGGGCACGAGAAATTCACTGAATTATTCCCTGTGATCATAACTGACCGTGGAAGTGAATTTACCGATCCTCTGGGCATTGAGTTTAATGGCGATGGTGAGAGAAGAACCCGTGTCTTTTACTGTGATCCTCAGCGCTCCAATCAGAAAGGTGGCTGTGAAGTATGTCACGAGATGATCCGCCGGGTTCTTCCAAAGAAAACATCATTTGACAATTTAACCCAGACGGATGTGTCTCTCCTTATGAGCCACATAAATTCCTATACAAGAAAGAAGCTGAACGACCAGTCTGCAAACCAGTTGTTCAGCTTCCTTTACGGGCGGGAAACCTTAACGAAACTCGACATCAAAGAAATCCCTGCCAATGAGATCAATCTCACACCATATCTGCTGAAAAAATAAAATGATCGGACTGCCATCCGGATACATAAGCACTCACATCAGGGGTGGAATTTACTCTTGCAAAAAAAGAAAGATAAATTCGACCTCCGCTTAAAGTGTGCTTTTTTTCAGCACGGAGCTTGATCTGGGATTATCTTACCATGCCTCAGCAACTAGTTCAATCTATTTGGCTTTTTAAGTTCCAGTTTGGAATCGTAAATTCCGCTTAATCCATGATTTTCCGAAATACTGGAATTTACTCTTGCAATGATTTCTGGGAACAGGTATTTACTTTTGCAAACTGGAAGTCAGTTTTCCAATTCAGCCCTTTAAACCGGCATCTGATCAAAAAGGAGACATACAAACTATGGGCAAAGGAAAATTAATGCCGGGACTGTGTATACTGCTTGTCACAGTGCTGTGCTGCCTGATGATCTCCGGCTGCAAAAGCGCTCCTCAAAGCGGTACACCGCCGCAGACGCTCTCTTCCGGCGGCGCCGGTGCGCCGTCCCAAAACGGGCAGGACGCCGGCAGAGGCGATACAAGCGCAGACGCCGCAGATACGAATGACACAGGCACCCGTGACAATACGCCGGAGGTTTTAGTTCCCACTGCGGACGGTACTGTGACCTATGGCAATGAACTGGCCGTCATTGATGCTTCCAATGCGCAGGACGGCTATGTCATGGTCAAATATACGGGAACAAAAGAAAAGGTCAAGCTGCTCATCACAGTTCCCGGCTTTGAACAGACCTACCAGTATACGATGCGCAGCAAAGACTTTGAAACCTTTCCCCTCACCGGAGGCACCGGCACTTATACGCTTGAGGTCATGGAAAATGTCAGCGGCAATCAATACGCCCTGGCCTACCGCCTTGAAACAGACTTCACGATCGATAATGAACTAACGCCGTTTCTTTACCCGAACCAATATGTCAATTTCACAAAAGATTCCCGTGCGGTTCAAAAGGGTGAAGCACTGGCGGCTCTGGCAGATACGGACCTGGATGTCGTTGCCAGCGTCTATAATTATGTGATCGATCACGTCACCTATGACACGCAAAAGGCCGGTGACGCCGACCGGCTTAAGCTGTATCTGCCGGACCCGGATGAAACACTGGACACCGGAAAGGGCATCTGCTTTGATTATGCCGCTCTCATGGTGACGATGCTCCGCAGCCAGCGTATTCCCACACGGCTGGAAATCGGTTATGCAGGAACGATCTATCATGCATGGATTTCCACCTATGTGGATGACATCGGCTGGGTTGATGATATTATCCGTTTTGACGGAAGTACATGGACTATGATGGACCCCACCTTTGCTTCATCCGGCAAGGGCGATGCCTCTGTCACCAAATATATTACCGACCGGAGCAACTATCAGACCATTTATATTTATTAGGAGGAGTATGTTATGCAATTATCCAACGTTGAGCTGGCAACCTTCTTCGACCAGATGGCGATGATCCTCCATTCAGGCATCCCGGCTATTGAAGGGCTTGCGATCATGCGCGAGGATACCACATCCGCCGACGGCCGGAAGGTTCTTGATACGCTTTATAAAACAATGGAGGACACCGGATTTTTATATATAGCCATGGAGGATGCCGGCGTATTTCCATCCTACGCCATGGAGCTTGTACACATCGGAGAACAGACCGGACATCTCGAAAAGGTGCTGCATTCTCTGTCCGACTATTATCAGCGGGAGGAGGATGTGAAAAACAGCATTAAAAGCGCGGTTTCCTACCCTCTGATCATGATCGGGATGATGTTTGTCATTATTCTCATTTTAATTATCAAAGTGCTTCCGATGTTCAATGATGTCTTTTTACAGCTTGGCAGCGAGCTCACCGGCTTTTCCAGAGCGGTAATGAATGCCGGCATGGCCATCAGCCAATATTCCTTTGTGTTTATCATCCTGATGGTTCTCCTTGCCGCAGCCGTCATTTTTCTCGGCTTCACAAAGCCCGGTGCGCAGCTTCGCCGCCGTCTGTCCTTCCATTTTTTTGCCACGAAAGGGCTGACGCGCCAGATTGCCGTATCCCGTTTTTTATCCGGCATGGCGCTTACCCTCTCCAGCGGACTTGATGAGCAGCAGGGACTTGAGATGACCGCCCGCCTCATCGACCACCCGGACATCTCAAAGCAACTTAAAGCCTGCATGGAAATGATGGAAAACGATCAGCAAAGCTTCGCCCAGGCACTGGCAAATACCGGCATATTTACCGGCATCTACGCGCGCATGATCACAATCGGCTATAAAACCGGAGCCATGGACACGCTTATGGAAAAAATCGCAGCAACGTATGAAGAAGAGATCGATCAGCGGCTTGCACGGATGATTTCGATTTTAGAGCCGACTCTGGTCGTCATCCTGTCCGTGATCGTCGGACTGATCCTTCTGTCTGTCATGCTCCCGCTTCTTGGGATCATGTCCGGCATCGGATGAGAGGTGAAGAAAATGAACCGTTTTTCAAGACATAAAAAAGCCCGGGCCTGGCGGCTGCTTCTGCTTCCCGCCGCCTGCTTTATACTCGTGCTTGGACTGTTTTTTGCAGGCATCTCAAAAATCTCGTCCACATCCAGGACGCAGGAGCTTGAAAGCTTAAAAACGGCCATTCAGCGCAATATTGTACACTGCTACGCCCTTGAAGGACAGTACCCGCCAAGCCTTGCCTATATGCAGGAGCATTTTGGGCTGTCCTATGATACGTCCAGGTACTTTGTGGACTACCGGCCTTCAGCGTCCAATATTATGCCCTCGGTCACCATTATTCCACTGGAGGATGAGAAATGAAACTACAAAAACAGACCGTCCATGTGATCGATTTTCTCTTTACGGTCGCGCTGCTTGTCTTTTTTGCAGCCTCGGCACTGCTGGCGGTCGTCATCGGCGCCAACGTTTACAAAACAACAACGCAGAACATGGCCGCAAATTATGACAGCCGGACATCCATCGCCTATGTGACCGAAAAAATACGGCAGCACGACACCAAAGATTGTATTTATGTGGATGAGGCCACTGGCATCCCCTGCCTGATGTTTAAAGAGGATTACGGAGGCGAGCGCTATACAACCTATATTTATGCCTACAACGGAAAGCTTATGGAATTTTTCGGAAATGATGCGCTTGATTTTGAGCCTTCCGGCGGCCAGGAAATCCTTCCGGTCACAGGCTTTGATATAAGCAGGGCCGCAGATGGACTGTACACGCTTACCATAACGGATACAGATCAGAATACGGTCCGGATGTACATCAGCGTGCGCAGCGAAGGGGGGCCGGTATAAAATGAAATACCAGAGATCAAAATCTACGCTGTTTTTAATGGAGCTGATCATTGCCATTTGCTTTTTTGCAATCACAAGCGCTGTCTGTGTCCAGGTTTTTGTCCGGGCACATTTAATCAGCAGTCAGACAACCGACCTTAACCACGCGATTGCCCAGGCTCAGAGCATGGCCGAAGCTTTTGATGCCTGCGGCGGCCTTCCGGATGCGATCGGCAAGCTTTATCCCGAAGGATGTTATGATGGCCAGACACTTACCGTTGCCTTTGATGACCAATGGCAGCTTTTAAGCGGCCGTGACAGCGCCGCCTATATCCTTGTACTGGCCTGGGATCAGGCGGCAGAAACGATTCCGGAGGGCGGTCTTATATCCGCGGACATTACCATAAAAAAAGCAGCTGACGGCGCTCAGATTTATTCACTGACCGTCAAAAAATTTGCGGAAGGAGCTTAATGCGCATGAAAAAGAAAACCCGGATCGGATTAAATATCGGTACTTCTTCGATTCTTCTCGTCTTTGTGCTTCTGTGCATGGTGACCTTTGCCGCTTTGTCCTTTGTCAGCGCCAATGCGGATTATAAATTAAGCTTATCCTTAAGCAGCCGCACCACGGCCTATTATAACGCATCCAACACCGCTCAGGCCCAGCTTGACAGCCTGCACCGGGCACTTTCGGACATTGACAGCCGGTCGCAGGATTCAAAGGATTACTGCACGGAAGCTGCCAGGGTGCTGGCATCGCCGGATATACTCGGCCAGTCTGCGCAGGCGCCGCAAAATTACTCCTATGCGCCCGGAGCAAACCAGACAGACTGCGGGACGCTCACATGGCAGCTGCCCTTTACCGATACCCAGGCGCTTGAAGTCCGCCTGAAGCTTTTAAATCCTTATGAGGATGCCGGGCTGTTTGAAGTGACCGGCTGGCAGGTCGTTACAACAGCCGAATGGACCGATGACGCCCCGCTTAACCTTTTCGACGGCTCTTAACCACCACAGACAGGAGGAATCGATCATGAACATTCAGGAATTACTGACAGATGCCGCGAATGCCGGAGCTTCCGATGTATTTATCGTCGCCGGACTCCCGTTTTCTTATAAGCTTAACGGAAAAATCCATCATCTGAACGATACCCGGCTTATGCCCGCAGATACGCAGGCGCTTGTGGAAGGCATTTATGCGCTGGCACCTGAAAAAAATATGGAACATTTTCTTGAAACCGGAGACGATGATTTTTCATTTGCCATTAAGGGCGTTTCCCGCTTCCGCGTCAGCACCTACAAGCAGCGCGGTTCTCTGGCAGCCGTGGTGCGTATCATTACCTTTGAGCTGCCGGACCCGGTAAAGCTTGGCATCACCGACGCGGTCATGGCACTTTCCCGGTTCACAAAAGGACTGGTTCTTGTAACCGGCCCCGCGGGCAGCGGAAAATCTACGACCCTGGCCTGCATCATCGATGAAATCAACCGGACAAAGGAAGAACATATCATTACGCTGGAAGACCCGCTGGAATTTCTTCACAGCCACAAGCAAAGTATTGTCAGCCAGCGGGAAATCTGTACCGACACGCAGTCCTATGTCACAGCCCTGCGGGCGGCGCTGCGTCAGAGCCCGGATGTTATCCTGCTGGGGGAAATGCGCGACTACGAAACAATCAATGTCGCCATGACTGCCGCTGAAACCGGCCATCTCGTCATTTCCACACTGCACACCATTGGAGCGGCCAACACAATCGACCGGATCATTGATGTTTTTCCGCCGAACCAGCAAAGCCAGATCGCCGTTCAGCTTTCCATGGTTTTGCAGGCCGTTGTCTCCCAGCAGCTTCTGCCCTGCACCAACGGCACGCTTGCGCCGGCCTTTGAGATCATGACAGTCAACACTGCCATCCGCAATATGATCCGCGACAATAAAATCCATCAGATCGATGGCCTGATCTACTCCTCCGCCACTCCGGCGCTGATGTCCATGGACAGCAGCATCCTGCAAATGTATAAGCAGGGCCGTATCGACAGTGCCACTGCCCTGCTGTATGCCACAAACCCGGAGATGGTCAAGCGGAGGATGTAAAATAATCTATTGACGCCTATAAAAACCAATGGGGATGTCACTGAATAATGCTTTCAGGACATCCCCTTTAGAAGAATAATCATTGTAAACTTGTTAAAAAATCAATAGCCTCATAAACATTAGAAAAAGTCCGGCAATTTCTACAAAGCCAGCAATTGCGCTCATCAGTATCGTCTAAACTTGGAAGTCCATCTTGAAGCAGATTAGAAAGTGTCCTTTTAGAATTTTCATCCGTTACCTCAGCATAATCTCGATAAGATTTGTCTTTCTTGAATTTGCTATCGGCGTCTTCGAAAAGTCCAGTGGAACTGGGACGTTTAATAGATGCAACATCCTTAAATTCCTTTTTCAGAAAGTCTGTATATGCTTGTTCACTTTCACCCTCGCAAAAAACAACAATATACGGCTTCTTTCGCTTCAATTGACGAGGCATTTATTCCACCTCCTCAATTTCAATATCAGGTATAGCGCCGTACTTTCCGACAAGATACCCTTTTCGGACATTTTCTGTTGTTCGTGTAGCAAATTCACTGATGCTGTATAGTTCAGATGTGCCATCTTTATCATACTTATCCACAAAGTATAACTGGTCTTTACGCAGTAATTCCAGATTCATCAATTCAGTATTATGCGTGGTAAAGACAATCTGCGCCCCATTAGGATTTGCAGTCTTACTTTGAAATTTCGCAACAATAAAATTTACTAGCTTGGGATGCAATTCTCGTTCTAATTCATCAACTAATAAAATGCCGCCTGTGCGTAGCGCAGATTCAATTGCCGGCGCCAATGCCATCAATTTCCGTGTGCCGTCAGATTCATCCTCAAGTTCTAGCATATAACTTGATTATTGTCCATCACGGTTTTCGCCTAAGTGACGAGCTTTCGCAGAAACTTCTCCAACTCTTAGCTGAACATTACTATTCATTGAGTTTTCTGTTAATGCATGCATAAATTGCACCAGAACTGATTTAATACCACCTGGAATGTTATCCGGCAAAGATACATCATCTCTAATTTCTTTGCTATCAAATTCGAAATGCATATCTTGGATACCGAGATCCGCTGTTTTAGCATAGTCGGAAATTGCCTTAAGCATATTTTTGTCTTCCGAGTACGCCAGAAGCTGTTTAGGAATATCCGGGTAATCTCTTGAAAAAAACACATGGTTCCGATACCAGTGCATAGCCAAAATACAAGGACCGTCATTCATAGTACAGGCAACGGAAAAAAATAGCTGGTTTTCGGCAACCATTTCGCTGATCATTCCACGCTTTGTTTTTTCTTCTGTAAATGTGAATTTTTGTCCTTCTCTGGAAAAAATAAGTGCTTTTTGTCCTTTGGGCGCATGGTAAAGGTACTCTGTAAATATCTTTTCTCTTGTAGCAGAAAAACCATACCAATATTTAATTCCATTTACGGTATACACAAAATGAAATTCCGTGGGGTCTTCCTTTCCGACATAGCTCCACACCTGTGTGACAGCCGCCTCATAGCTTTTGATAAAGCTCCTGCCCACGTTCCGGCTTGGTTCTCCGGCGAAGGTGGACAAAGGCACCGGCGCGATGGCGGTGTAAAGAAAGAGCTAAAAAAACCGCCCGTAGATGGTCATAATCATCACGAAAGAAAGTACAGTGATGAACAGGCCGCCGATAAGCGTTACCGCCCAGAGGTGACAACACCTTTGGCGACGCAAACCGGATGAATAGCTTGAGCGCGTGTTCCGGTTTTTTTACCTCTGTGAAGTTCCATTAGAGAACACAAAGTAAATACCCTCATATCCGAAGATACAAGGGTATGCTTAACAGTCGCGGGTTTAGAATTTCTTCATTTCTGCCTTTATCTTTTTTCTGGCGGCAGTTACCTGTTTTGCTATATAGCACTTACCTGTTTTTCTGTATAGCACTTACCGGCTCTGCAATGCAGCGGCAATATCCTGCTGCATATCGATGACCGCCTGTCTTGAAGCATCCGCAAAGTTTTGCGGTCCAAATGCTGCATACTTCTCCTGTTTATAGGCGGCGATAATGCCTCTGGAAGAATTGACGATAGCGCCAAGACCATCCTCATTAAAATAATTCACCAGGTCTGAGCCTTTCGCACCCTGAGCGCCATAGCCAGGCACAAGAATATAGGTCTGCGGCATCAGCCTGCGCAGCACTGCGCCCATTTCCGGATAGGTTGCGCCCACAACCGCACCGACATAGCTGTAACCGCATGTTCCCATATGCTGTCTGCCCCACTCCACAACCTTTTGAGCGACAAGCTCATAAAGCGGACGGCCATTCACAAGCTGATCCTGAAATTCACCGCTGGACGGATTGGATGTCTTTGTCAGAATAAACATGCCTTTCTTCTCCGGGATGGCCACATCAATAAATGGCTGAACACTGTCCGTTCCCATATACGGGTTGATGGTCACAAAATCCTCGTCAAAGCCGCTGTATGTATGGCTGCCGACCGTCACCGTTCCAAGATGCCCGGTGGCATAAGCGCCGGATGTAGAGCCAATATCACCGCGCTTAATATCACCGATGACAAGCAGCCCCTTTTCATGGCAGTAATCCACGGTCTTTTTAAAAGCTGCCACGCCCGGCACGCCAAACTGTTCGTACATAGCAATCTGTGGCTTTACCGCAGGGATCAGATCGCAGGTCGCGTCAACGATGGCTTTATTAAACTGCCAGATTGCCTCGGCCGCCCCTTCAAGTGTTTCGCCAAATTCCTCATACGCTTTCGCTTTCACATGATCCGGCACATAAGAAAGCATCGGGTCCAGGCCGACCTCGATGGGAGCCTGAGTTTTCTTAATCTTTTCAACTAACTTATCAATCACTGGAATATCCTCCTTTTTCACCAGCATTTTTTATCGGTTTATCCCTCTGTCTAAACAGTAATAATTATAGCAAACCCGTCTCAAAGATGCAATGGGCGCCGCTTCCCCCCGGAAATTTTATATAACTATTCAGCCATGCGGCCGCAGAGACAAAAGCCCGGCGCAAGTTTACTTGCAAAGGCAAAAGTATTTTATATTGCTATTCTTGACAGCCCCGCCGGAATATGATATGTGTATGTAAGACCCGAAAGGAGAACCCTATGATTTTAAATGTTAAAGATTTAAGCCACGGCTTCGGTGACCGTGCCATATTTTCTCATGTATCCTTCCGGCTTCTTAAAGGCGAGCACATCGGCCTTGTCGGAGCCAACGGCGAAGGAAAATCGACCTTTATGAATATTATCACCGGACAGCTCATGCCCGATGAGGGCACCGTAGAATGGGCTAAAAATATCCGTGTCGGCTATCTGGACCAGCACACGGTGCTGACCGAGGGAATGACCATCGGTGATGTGCTCCGTTCTGCCTATGGCTGGCTCTTTGACCTGGAAAATGAGATGAACCGTATCTGCGATCAGATGGGTGATGCCGGAGACGATGCACTTCAGGACATGCTCGACCGGCTCGGTGTCATCCAGGAGCTTTTAACCTTACATGATTTTTATCAGATTGATGCCAAGGTTGATGAGATTGCCCGGGCGTTCGACATCGATACTCTTGGTCTTGACACCGATGTGACCGATTTAAGCGGCGGTCAGCGCACAAAAATCCTTCTGGCCAAGCTTCTCCTGGAAAAGCCGGATATTCTTTTGCTGGACGAACCGACCAACTATCTCGACGAGCAGCATATTGAATGGCTGAAGCGCTATCTCACCGAATATGAAAATGCCTTTATTCTGATCTCCCACGACATTCCGTTTCTCAACAGCGTCGTCAATCTGATCTACCATATGGAAAATCAGGAGTTAAACCGCTATGTTGGCGATTATGAGCATTTTCAGGAAGTCTATGCGGTCAAAAAGGCACAGCTTGAGGCCGCCTATGCCCGTCAGCAGCAGGAAATCAGCGAACTTAAGGATTTTGTGGCACGCAACAAAGCCCGCGTAGCTACCCGGAATATGGCGATGTCCCGTCAGAAAAAGCTTGATAAAATGGATGTGATCGAGTTAGCCAGGGAACGCCCCAAACCGGAATTTCATTTTAAGCAGGCGCGTGCCTCGGGCAAGGTCATTTTTGAAACAACGGACCTTGTCATCGGTTACGATCAGCCCCTCTCCCGCCCGATCAATGTGCGCATGGAACGCGGGGAACGCATCGCCCTGACCGGCGCCAACGGTATCGGAAAGACAACGCTTTTAAAAAGCATTCTCGGCATCATCCCGCCGCTGTCCGGCCGGGTGCAGTTGGGAGATTATCTTTATAAGGGCTATTTTGAGCAGGAAGTAAAGGCCAGTCCGGACACAACATGTATTGATGAAATATGGAATGAATTTCCCTCATGGACGCAGTACGAGGTCCGGTCTGCCCTGGCTAAATGCGGTCTTACCACAAAGCATATCGAAAGCCTTGTGCGGGTCTTAAGCGGCGGAGAACAGGCCAAGGTCCGTCTGTGTAAAATTATCAACAAAGAGACAAATGTCCTGCTCCTGGACGAGCCGACCAACCATCTGGATGTGGATGCAAAGGACGCCCTAAAAGAAGCACTGCGCGCGTACAAGGGCGCCATCCTGCTGATCTGCCATGAGCCGGAATTTTATCAGGACGTGGTCACCTCTGTATGGGATTGCAGTCAGTGGACAACAAAGCGCTAAAGGCTCGGTCAAAATCCGCCGCCTGCCCCCTGTGATGCACCGCGGCAAATACCGTCAGCCTCAGGCTGTAATATACTGCGGCAAATGCCGTCAGCCCCAGGCTATAATGTACCGCGGCAAATGCCGCCAGGTACTCTGCAAAAAAGCCCCGAAGGATGCATGGATGTATCCCCGCTTTACCGGACAGCCGGTAAGGAGGGGACATGCTGCATCGCTTTCGGGGCCTTTTACTTTAAATTTAATTTTACTTTAAATTTAATTTTTTTAACCTTTAAATCTGATTTTTCTTAGACATCAGTCCTCTTCAAAATCAGAGCCTTCGCCGGCTTCTTCCTCATCCTCGTCGGCTTCTGTCTCATCATCAAAAATATCTTCCTCATCGTCCTCTAAAGATACATCAAAAACCTCATTGGACATTTCCATGATCTTTTCGTCATCCTCATCGCTCTCATCAACACCGAGGATTTTTACTTTTCCCTTATAAAGCTCTTCTACGGCGATCGAAAGTGGCTTCTGGCTCTTGGCATCCACAAGAGGCGCTGAACCGGCGATGATCTGGCGCGCACGCTTTGCCGCTGCAATCACAATGGAATAACGGCTCTGTACGACCGGCTGTTCGCCCTCCTCAACCTCACTGTTCACCACGGCCATTAAATCGGTATACGATGGATGTAACATAAATCGATTCTCCTTTCTTACTTAAGCTCCTGTTGACTGTAAATCTGAAGCTCCTGTGTGAGCTTTTCAATAAAATCGTCCCGGCGGAGCACACGGTCCCGCTCGTTCGTAATGATCTCATGAATCTGACGGGTCGCGCGTTCGACCTCGTCGTTGACGACAATGTAATCATAGTCTTTCATATAAACGGCCTCCTGAGCTGCCCGTCTGAGACGGTTTTTAATCACCTCAGGCGGCTCGGTGCCTCTTCCCACAAGCCGTTCTTCCAGATCAGAAGCCTTCGGAGGCACTACAAAAATCAGCAGTGATTCCGGATACTTCTGCTTCATCTTTAAAGCGCCCTGCATCTCGATCTCCAGGATCACATTAATCCCCTGGCTGAGCTTTTCCACGACAAAATCCTTCGGCGTACCGTAATAATGATCCACATACCTGGCATATTCGATCAGCTTATCCTCACGGATCATCGTCTCAAACTGTTCTCTGGTCACAAAAAAATAATTGACGCCATCCGTCTCCCCGGCTCTGGGCGCCCGCGTTGTGGCTGAAATGGAAAGGCAGTATTCACTTGGATACTCGCTTAACAGACACTTCATCAGCGTCCCCTTTCCCACACCGGAAAAACCCGATACAATGGTTAAAATTCCCTGACTACTCATCTTCCTCACCCGCTTTTTATATTCTTCTGCAGAAATCTCCCTGTGCTTTTAAGCTTCGGGGTCCAGGGGATTCTTGTGGGATTCCCACCGGCTGGAAATCGTCTCAGGCAGGAGCGCAGACAGTAAAATATGTCCGTCATCCATCACAAGCACAGCCCTTGTTCTACGGCCCTGCGTTGCATCGATGGCACGTCCGCCATCCTTGGCAGTCTGGATCAGACGCTTGCTCGGCGCAGAATCCGGACTGATGATTGCCACAATCCGTGTGGCATTGACAATATTGCCGAAACCGACATTTACAAAACCAACCATGGGAACCTCCCTGCTACTCAATATTTTGTACCTGCTCGCGAACCTTCTCGATCTCAGTCTTTAAATCGATAGCACAATTTGATACTGCCAGATCGTTGGACTTGGATAAGGTTGTATTCGCCTCCCGGTTCATCTCCTGGGCAATAAAATCAAGCTTGCGCCCAATGCTGCCTCCGGCACGCAGGGTCGCTTTCATCGTTTCAATATGGCTTTTTAAACGGACGATCTCCTCATCCACACATATCTTATCGGCAAAGATCGTCACCTCTGTCAGGATACGGGCTTCATCAGCCGTGTTATCCCCAAGCAGCTCTTCGATCTTTGCTTTAAGCTTCTGCTGGTATTCAGCTACGATCTGAGGCGAACGTTCCTCTATAAATGCGACCATCTCAAGCATCCCGTCAAGCTTTGACAAAAGGTCATTTTCCAGCTGGATGCCTTCGTCAATACGGGTCTGGACAAAGCGCTCGCAGGCCGTGGTCAGGGCGCTTTCTATATCCTTCCACAGCGCTTCCTCATCCATGCTCTGTTCTTCCAGCGTAAATACCTCCGGATACCTTGACAATGCCGTCACGGTAATATCCTCCGGGATTGCAAAGGCACCGCTCATGGCGCGCAGATTGTCCAGATAAGCCTTCGCCAGCTCCTTATTATATTTCAGGCAGACATTGTGCTCCGTAAAATCTTCATAGGTAATAAAAATGTCCACTTTTCCGCGCTGGACATACTTCTTCATCACCCCGCGGATCGCAGATTCAAAAAAGCTGAGCTTCTTGGGCATCTTCACATTAATATCGCAATACCTGTGATTCACAGCTTTCATCTCCACAACGATCCTGCGGTTCTCATCGGCCAGTTCACATCGGCCGAAGCCGGTCATACTTTTTATCATCAGGTCACCTACATTCTCTGTTATATCAGCGGACTTTCATAGTTATCCATTATAAATGAATTTCATAATGCCGTCAATGGACATTTGCCTTTTTTTCTGCTAGAATATATGGTCAGAAAGGATTTGATTATTATGGCATTTGACGGACTTGTCATCGCAAGTCTCACCCATGAATTTCGTGAGACGCTCTTAGGCGGCCGTATTCATAAAATTTATCAGCCGGAAGGCGACGAGCTTATACTGACAATTAAAAACAACCGTGAAAGCTTCCGGCTGCTGATTTCAGCCAGCGCTTCGCTTCCGCTGATCTATCTCACAAAGGAAAACCGTACAAACCCGCTGACTGCCCCGAATTTCTGTATGCTTTTGCGCAAGCATCTGTCCGGCGGCAGGATCATTGACATCACTCAGCCGGAAATGGAACGTATCATCCGCTTTGAAATCGAGCATCTTGATGAAATGGGCGATACATGTACCAAATATCTCATTGTTGAGCTTATGGGAAAGCACAGCAACATTATTTTTACGCAGCCCGATGGCACGATCATCGACAGCATCAAACATATTTCCCTGAATATCAGCTCCGTCCGGGAGGTGCTTCCCGGCAGGAGCTATTTCATCCCAAAGACAACGGAGAAGAAAAATCCGCTCACGGTCACAAAGGACACCTTTTTTGATTTTGTGCTGAGCCGGACCGTACCGGTGTCCAAGGCCCTTTATACATCCCTGACCGGCTTAAGCCCCATTGCCGGCACGGAAATCTGCTTCCGCAGCGGCATCGACGGCGATGTAAGCGCCGCCGGCTTAAGCCCGGATGAAAAGTCCCGGCTGTTTGAAGGCTTCTGCGCCTTTATGGAGGACATCAAAAGCTGCCGTTTTGCCCCAGCCATTGTCTACCATAATGATGAACCGGTGGAGTTTTCCTGCATCGCTCTGACGTGCTACGGCTTAGAAAAAACACGGAGCTTTACATCCATATCCGAGCTGCTGGAAAGCTACTATGCGGAGAAAAACACGCGGACACGCATCCGGCAGAAATCGTCCGAGCTTCGCCGCATTGTCTCCACTGCTTTAGAAAGAAGCCGTAAAAAATATCAGCTTCAGCTCAAACAGATGTCCGACACACAAAAAAAGGACAAATACAAGGTATACGGCGAGCTGATCAATACTTATGGCTATGATCTTGAGCCAAACGCCAAAAGCCTGACCTGTCTTAACTATTATACAAATGAACCGATTACGATTCCGCTGGATGCCGATTTAACGGCCCGCGAAAATGCCATCCGGTATTTCGACCGCTATAATAAGCTCAAACGCACCAGCGAAGCGCTGGAAGGGCTCCTTGTGGAGACGCGGGAGGAAATCGAACACCTGGAGTCAATCAGCACCGCCCTGAGCATTGCACTGTATGAGGAGGACCTTGCTCAGATCAAAGAAGAGCTGGTGGAGTATGGCTATATCCGGCGGCATGGCCCGCAAAAGGGCGCTAAGCGCACGCAAAAGAGTCATCCCTTCCATTATATTTCTTCAGACGGCTATGACATTTATGTCGGAAAAAACAACTTTCAAAATGAAGAGCTGACCTTTAAAATAGCCACCGGCAACGACTGGTGGTTTCACGCCAAAGGCATCCCCGGCTCTCATGTGATTGTTAAAAGCAATAATGAAGAGCTCCCGGACCGCACCTTTGAGGAAGCCGCCAGTCTTGCCGCCTATTATTCCCAGGGACGCAGCGCAAAGAAGGTGGAGATCGACTACATCCAGAAAAAGCATGTGAAAAAGGTTGCCGGCGCTAAACCGGGCTTTGTCATCTATCACACAAATTACTCCATGGTCGCTTCCCCGAAAATTGACGGCCTGACCCTTTGCCAGTAAACGACACCGAGAAGGTCTGCCAGTATCCACCCAATGGGAACGGACCACCAGATACCGATGACGCCCACCGCCGGGATGGCAGACAGCCCGTAGGCCAGCGCCACGCGCAGCCCCAGGGAAACAATGGTCAGCACCACAGACATACCGGGCTTTCCAACGGCCCGGTACAGGCCATAGAGCAAAAACAGCACGCCGATCAGATAATAAAATGCACCTTCAATACGCAGATAACATACACCCTGAGCGATGACCCCGGTTTCACCGCTGTCAATAAACAGCCGCATCAGCCAGGGTGCCAGAACAAAGACGCACAGTGAGGTCAGCGCGCCGAAGCCGATGGTCGTCAGCGCTGCCACCCTTATTCCCTTGCGGATGCGCGCCTGCTTTTTAGCGCCAAAGTTTTGTGCCACAAAAATCGAAAAGGCATTTCCAAAATCCTGTACCGGAAGATAGGCAAAAGCGTCAATCTTAACGGCCGCAGCAAAGGCTGCCATGATCGTTGTGCCAAAGCTGTTGACAAGCCCCTGCACCGCCAGTATTCCAAGATTCATGATCGACTGCTGAAGGCAGGTCAGCGCTGAATAGCTTGTAATCTCCCGCACCCGACTCATACGCAGCCGGGTTCCCTGTCCAAAACGCAAAAGCGTTGGAAATTTTAGCTTTGTATAAACAGTGATACCAATGCCGGACACATACTGGGAGATCACGGTCGCTTCGGCAGCTCCGGCCACGCCGCGGCCAAGCCCTGCCACAAACCACAGGTCCAGCACAATATTTAAGACCGCACTCACCGCCAAAAACACCAGCGGCACAATGGAATTGCCGAGAGACCGGAGCAGCGAGGCAAAAAAGTTATAAAGGAAAATACCAATCAGCCCTGCAAAAATCACAATCAGATATTCCCGCATCATCACTTTTAACGTTTCCGGCGTGCGCAGCGCCCATATGATCCAGTCAATCCCCGCAAATACGATCACATTCACAACAATCGTCACGATCCCCAAAAGCACAAAGGACGCCAGAATACCTTCCTTTAAGCCAGTCTCATCGTTTTGTCCAAAACGGATGGAAAAGACGGTGCCGCTGCCCATGGCAAGCCCGAGGATAATGGACGTAAGAAAGGTCATCAGTGAAAATGCGGACCCTACCGCCGCCAGCGCATTTGCACCGAGAAATTGCCCTACAATAAGCGTATCCGCAATATTATAGCACTGCTGAAGCAGGTCCCCAAGGATCATCGGTACGGCAAACAAAAGCATCGTTTTCATTACAGGCCCCTTCGTCAGGTCATTTTTCATGTAGTCATTCATCCTTTCGTCGCAAAATAATCGTTGTCCGTTTTTATCTGACCGGCCCATTTTGTCATTTCAGAGAAACCTGGGTGCCTTCAATCACCAAAAGCTTTCCAAGCAGCTTAAGGGCTGCATCAAACCTTTCATTGATCGCCCGGCCCGCACGCGACACCCCGCACTGCTGTGCCATCAGATGATAGAGACTGCTCCGGTCAACCGTGACATTTTGCCTGAGAATCACATACATACCCGCAGCAAGCTCTTCCGGAGCAATATGCTTCACCTCGCGCTCTATATCTCCGGGTATTCTAAATTGTATATCCTTCTCCTGCTCCAGATATAAAAATCCATTTCTGCGGACGATACCATACTGCCCGCATCCGGACATTTTCTCCTCATACATCCGCTGCACAGCGCTGCTCACCTTTTCACGCCCGAAATACCAGACGAGCCTGTGTAAAAGTAATTCCTCAGAAAGCGGCGCTTCGACCTCTAAAATATCTTTAACGATCGCCTTAAAATCGCCGTCGCCATGCCGGCGGCACACCTCATGGAAATTTGCGGCCTTATAGGGTGAAAAGCCAGGCTGTCCGCTGCCGGCCGTTTCTTCAAAGACTTCCGGTGTCAAAGTCATGGCCTCCGCTTTTGTTTCTGCTTCAGATGCTTTAGCTTTAGGCTCAATTTGGGACGCCTCAGACTCCATTTCCGATACTTCGGGCCTGCCTGAAAACGCTTCGGACTTTTTCACAGCCTCCGACACGGCTTCTAAAAGCCGCTCCTGTTCGGCCATTTTACTGCGAAACCAGTCCGTAGACCAGATGCGGTAAAAGCTCCAGCCCATGCGCTCAAGATTCTCCCGGCGTAGGCGGTCGCGGTCACGGGCATTTTTTAAAGCGCGGTAATTTTCGCCGTCACATTCTATGGCAAGCACATATTCCGTCATACCCAAAGCTTCCATGTCTAAAGGCATCCGGGCCGGAGACATCATGCCGGAGCGCCGAACACCGAGATCAATGGGCATTCCCGAACAGCCGATCTTCTGATCAACAGCAAAGCCTCTGGCGCGCAAAAAATCGCAGACCTCCTGTTCAAGACTGGCATCCTCTGCTTCAAACGTACGGGCCTTAGCGGCGCACACCGGACCAAGTGTCCCGTTTTCCGCAAAATCCAGATACTCCCTGAGCAGCCGGACGCCATCAGATGACGTTCGTTTCAGATCAATATCCGTACTGTGCATGGCACAGACAACCTGAACATTGTATTTTGCCCGGGTGATTGCAACATTTAGCCGACGTTCCCCGCCCTGACGGTTTAAGGGGCCAAAGTTATGGAGCAGACGGCCCTGGACGTCCCTCCCATAAGCGACACTGAAAATAATTGTATCGCGCTCATCCCCCTGAACGGTCTCAAGGTTTTTCACAAAAAACGGCTCTTTTTCATTATTAAAGAAATATTCCTTTTCCGGCATACGCTGTCTTTGCTTTGT
>CASFBR010000146.1 GCA_949292795.1 uncultured Eubacteriales bacterium | reverse complement strand
TATATGCCTTAATATTACGTATTTGAGTTGTCGTTTTCTGCATACATTCAATGACATATTCCAAATGTTTACCATTCAACTTCAAGAATCTTGATTTTACCAATTCATATGGGAAGTTTTTACCATCAATTTTTACAGACTTACACTTAATACATACTACCTCACATATAATTTCGAATAATTCTTCAAAAAGCCCCTTATTAGGCCAGTTACTATTCATATAGTAGTCATATTCAATATTCGTTTTAATTAATGCTATGTATGCGTTAACCTCTCCCATCTCATCCCTTTCTTCAGAACATTGCTGTGTAGATGCCGATGGATAAAGATATTTTAAGTCATTATAATTAATATTAGTATAATTAGGGTCTACAACGTGAACCTCCACAGGTTTATTTACTGAACTTTTAGAGGACATTTTTTTAAACCTCTGATTGTTCAGATTTTGTACTTCAAGAAGTTCATTTTCTGAACTTCTTGAAGTACAAATCCCAGCCTCACTGAAGTTCATTTCCTGAACTTCTGAAATTTCACCGGAATTAATATTCTGTTCTTCCTGAGCACTATACGAAGCAGCAAAATTTTTGACATAAATTATGTCCGGTTTTCCAAGACCTCTCCGTTTTTTTTCAATAAGCCCTATCCCGTGTTCACTATCAAGTTCCTTCATTATTTTTACACAAGTAGCTTTCGCACATCCCAAATCTTCCATAATGGATTCAAGCGTATATATTATGTAAGCCCGTTTTTTTTCGTCTAACCAGCCATTTTTCATAGACAGAGACATTCGATCAAGCATAAGACCATATAAAAGCTTTGCATCACTACTAAGTTTCTTAAAACGCGAATCTTTAATCAAAATTCTGGGCACACGATAAAAAGAAAATTGTTCTGCCTCGATCCCATAATAATAATCAAATTTCATTATGAATCTCCCCCTGTTTAGTATCCATTTTAATCCAGGCTTCCAAAAAAATAGCAACAGCTCGCGCTGTTGCTATTTACCACACTATAGCTATGAGTTAAGTCCTGCTCTTTGGGAAAGACATATAAGTCCGTTGATAAACAAATCCTGATTAGAAGTCTTAGCATCTGACATACATGGTCCTTCAAAGTCTGTCAATGTTGTCAGTAGCGGGTCGCCCTCACGGATTCTTAAGGTACGGCGGATTTCCTTTGGAACGACAACACGGCCGAGGTCATCAATTCTGCGTACGATTCCAGTTGCTTTCATATTCAAATTCCTCCATTAGACTTTTTGCAGTTTCTCATAGATGTATTATTTGTCAGATGAAGGAATTTATACTATATATCCTGCGTCTCATATGTCCCCTTTTTGCATCGCCGCACCGCTTGCTGCGCCGGCGGGATTACAAATCATGCCATGTACAAAACAAACATTTTATGTTAGACTTTTACAAAATGGGGGTGTTTATTCATGCATGTCATCTTTGTCGACCGGTCCGCTCAGACCTTTTATCATTTTCCGGACCATTCCCATCCTTACTGGGAGGTTATGCTTACAACAAAAGGCTGCGGCTACACAATGGCAAACCGCAGCCGGTATTCCTTTTATCCCGGGAAAATTCTGTGTATTCCTCCGAACACGGTACACAGCTCTTATTCAGAAGAAGGCTTTTGCGATGCCTGTATTTCCTTCGATGATTCATTTCTGATCGGTCAGCAGTTTAAAAATGACACGATCCGGGAGTTTGAGGATGATGCCAACGGGACATTAAAGCAGCTCCTTTTTATTGCCTGCACCATGATTCAAAAAAATGTTCCGAATCTCCATCCGTTCATCGATGCGGTGGGCGATGCCGTCTATCAGTTTCTCCTGACCCGCGCCAATACACGTTCCAAAACCGATATGTGCATCGACAATTTTGAACAGCTTCTCATCGAAAATATCGGCAACCATCAGTTTGATTTGTCCAAAGCCATGGAAAAAACCGGTTTTTGCAAAGGACATTTTCGCCGCATTTTTAAAGAAGCCAAAGGCATGGCGCCTGTGGCTTACTTTAATCATCTGCGTATCGAATATGCCAAGCAGCAGCTCCAGCAGTACCGAAACACCTTCACAATCCGGGAGATTGCTGCATTTTCCGGATTTATTGACCCTTATCATTTCAGCAAGGTTTTCAAAAAATGTGAAGGAATCAGTCCCAGTGAATATCTGCGTTCACTAGACGGCAGCGTCATCCATCCGGCGTCCATCCCCGCTCCTCTCAGGGATAATGCTGCAAAAACATCTTTATCCGGCCATTGAATCCAGCACAGTCTCGTAATCGGAAGTGTAATTGCCGGCTTCCGCGGTAAAGATAAAGCAGTACAAATACCCATCTACAATACGGTAGCTAAACTTCTGCTCCATGGTCACACCGTCAAGCTCAGTCTGGGCTGTGACGACATCATATGGAGCGCCCCCCATGACCATCGTGCCGGAGTCATCGGTTATCTCATAATCATCTCTGGCCTCAATGTTTTGCCGGAGTATCTCTTTATAATCATCCGCCGTCATATCCTCGCTGCCCAACTCTTCCAGGTCATACACCTGAAGCTGAATGTTTTCACCGGTATTCGGATCGCCGATAAAAAGCGCCTGAGCATAACCGTTTTCAAGCGTATACTCAGAATAAATCTCCCAGCTATCTAACAGGCCGATCTGAAGCTGCAACGGCATATTAATATATGTACTTTCACCAAAGCATCCGCCCTCTGCCGGCACATACGAATCAAGGATCGCATCATTACCTTCAGAACCATCTGCTGCATCTACCCGCATCATAACCATTGCATAATGATCCACGATACAGCCATAGGTCGTGATTTCTGCTATATCTTCATCATCGACAGTAAGGAAGCTCATATCATATGAAAGATCACCGAAAATTGCCGAGCCAAATTCAGCCTCGCTCATCGGGTAGCCTGATGTTTCCTCAATGCCTGAATTAAAATCCTTAAGCATTGTATGCGCATCATAGTCTGCCAGTTCCTCTGGATCACCCATTTGCTCTAAATCAAACAATACGATCTGAAAATTTGATCCCGTCGCATCGTCTACGGCAATAAACGGGTAAGCGGCACCATCTTCTATGGACGGATTCTTTGTTATCGTATAGCCCTCCGGAATCGTCAGGGAAATATCAAAAATTTCATTCGTGTATGTGCGGTCATTCCATACGCCAAGCTCCAACGGTGTAATCGAATCAAGCATCGCAGCAGATTGTTCAGAGCTATCACCAACATTTAAAACGGTAATCATCTCAAACAGTCCGGAAACCTCACGGCAATAAAAGCGAACCGTCCCGGCCTGTCCGTCCTGATCGACATTTAAGGTCAGGAGCGTATAATCATTGCTTCCAAGAACTGCATCTGACATTTCTTCATCCGCATTTTCAATGCCTGCTGATTCAACAAGCGATTGCTTATAGGCTTCCAGGCACTCTTCCACGGTCATATCCGCATCTGTGGCTGCCTCAGGGTCGATCAGCGCAAGCTGAAACGCCTCCTGCGTCACTTCATCCATCCCTACCAGCAGATAGTCGATTCCATCGCCGTCCTCCCCGGCAGTCAGCTCCATATCATCAGGTACCTCGATCGAATAGCCGAGCATCGGATTCACATAAACATCCCCCGCCCAGTAGCCTTCACGGTTCGTAAACATAGCGCCGGTATCTGCATCACCAATAAGAGCGTCAATTTTATCACTCAATGACTGTGTTTCTTCATTAGCATCAGCCATTATCGGGCGCTCCATCGCACGGGCATCCATGCCATAGCTGGCGACCAATGCTGTTAAAAGCACACTTCCTGTCAACACCGTAATCTTTCTTTTCATCACACATCCTCCTGAATATAACAAATAAATCGTTACAAATTTTCTTATTTTAATTATAGAACTGCCTTATCTCGACGTCAATCCCTATTAATTCTACCAAAATCCGTAAAAAAATTCGCTTGTGACTGCATAGAATTTATGATAGATTAGGTGTGCCTATATGAAATCACAATGTAACACAGATGTCCGCGGGTACGTTTTTACCGGCGGGCATTTTAAAAAGGAGTGCGTCACATGAAGAGAAAAATAAGAATCTATCCTACTGCCTGCCGTTTTCTTGCCATAGCATTAACTGCCGGTCTTGGGCTGTCCATGTATGGATGTCAGGGGACTTCCGGAAGCAGCAATGGCAATCGGCTGGATGCCAGTCTGATCCGGGAAGATAATACAGCAGCCGGCCGCGCATCGGATTCAGATACATTCGGTTCGGACGCAGCCGGCTCTGCCTTATCTGATTCGACCGCATCTGATCTAATCTCATCTGATTCGACCGCATCCGTTACCCGCACCGAATATCCGCTGACCATAACAACTTACGGCGCCGGAGGGACAGAATATACTATGGTATTTGAAAAGGCCCCGGAACGCGTTGTTGCTGTTTACCAGGGCTGTATCGAAACCCTTCTGGCGCTCGGCCTAGGCGACCGCATTGTGGCCGCTGCCGGTCTGGACAATTCCGTGCCGGATTCTATGAAAAATGCATTTTCCTCCATTAATTATCTGGATGAATTTACGCCATCCAAAGAAACCGTTACCATGCTGGAGCCCGATTTTATCTTTTCCTGGTCCTCCTATTTTCAGGATGATACTTTAGGCAGTCCAAAAGACTGGAGCAACAGCGGCACCAATGTTTATATCAATACAAACACATCAGTTCAAAAGGATTCTCTTGAAAACGAATTTAATGACATTTTAAATATCGGGAAAATTTTTGATGTTCAGGATAAAGCTGAAGCGATCGTCCGGCAGATGAAAGACACGATCGCGCAGGTCAAAGAGGCAGCCGCCGCACAGTCTGAGCATCCATCCGTTCTTATCATTGAAAATATGAACGGTTCCTTTACAAATTACGGTGCTGACAGCATTGCCGGAGATATGGTTCTTGAGCTTGGAGGCACTCTGGCCAGCCCGGATGCATCCGCGCTCGGCAAAGAGGATATTATTGCTGCAAACCCGGATGTGATTTTTGTCGTTTATATGCCCTATGCCGGAGATGACCCGGAAAGCGTGCGGCAGGAGCATTTGGATAATATTATTAAAGACGAGGTTTTTTCAAGTCTGGATGCCGTAAAGAACGGCAGGGTGATCCCGATCATGCTCAGTGAAATGTATGCCAGTGCCACGCGCACTCAGGACGGGATCGAAACCATTGCGCACGGACTTTATCCGGAGCTTGAAGAAGACTGACAGGAAACAGTCAGGGAGTACATGATTGATTATGGAAAAGAAACACATTTTTATGAAGAATCGTAATTTAAAAGCTCCGGTCTTTTTAGCCGCGGCTGTGTTTTTGACGGCAGCGCTTGCCGCTTCTGTACTGACAGCCATCACCTTTGGCAATGCCGACATTTCCATTCAGGATGTTTACCGTGTCATTCTCTGCGAGCTCACCCACGCCCCGGCTCTGGAAAATTTCAGCGAGGGTGCTGTACATGATGTTGTCTGGCTTATCCGCCTTCCAAGAGTCCTTATGGCAGCAGCCGTAGGTATGGGCTTATCCGTATGCGGCACAGTGATGCAGGCCATCATAAAAAATCCCCTGGCAGACCCTTATGTTTTGGGCGTATCCTCCGGCGCTTACCTGGGCGCCGCAGCCTCTATTGTCCTTGGCATCGGTTCGGTTCTTGGCGCCGCTTCAATGGGGATCATGGCATTTGCCGGTGCGTTCGCGGCATCCATTGCAGTGCTGGCGATTGCCGGTATCGGCGGCCGCTTTAAAGTCACCAGTCTTGTCCTTGCAGGTATCGCAGTGAATGCCGTCTGTTCTGCTTTTGCAAACTTTATTATTTATATGGCTCAAAGCAAGGAAGCCACAACGCAAATCTCCTATTGGAGTATGGGCAGCCTGGCAGCTGCGGACTGGGACAATGTCCCTGTTACACTGATTGTCATGGCAGCGGGTACGATCATTTTTGGGGCTCAGTACCGGAAACTCAATCTCATGCTGCTTGGCGACGAGACCGCCATCACCCTTGGCAGCAGCTTACGCCGGACGCGAATCCTGGACATGCTTTTATCTGCACTTATGGTCGGCTTTGCCGTATGTGCCGCGGGTATGATCGGTTTTGTAGGGCTCGTCATCCCTCATGCCATGCGTATGATTTTTGGCACAAACCACAGGCGGCTGATTCTGCTGAGCGCACTGGCAGGCGCCGTATTTCTCATCTGGTGTGACGTTGCGTGCAGGGTCATTTTAAAAAATGCCGAACTGCCGATCGGTATTCTCGTCTCACTGATCGGCGCACCATGCTTCATTGCTCTGATGATAAAGTACACGCACAAAGGAGGGCGGACATGAAAATAACCACAAAAAATCTGCAGCTTTCCTATGGAGCAGCAAAAATTCTCAAAGGTATCAGCCTTTATGCCAGGCCCCGGGAATTTGTCGGACTCATCGGCCCCAACGGCAGCGGAAAATCCACGCTGCTTAAATGCATTTACCGTATTTTAAAGCCGGATGCCGGCCAGGTTTTTCTTGATGATACACCGCTTCATCAAATGCGCATCAGGGCTTCCGCCCGATGTATGGCGGTTGTCGCCCAGCACAATCAATATGCATTTGATTTTACTGTTGATGAGATCGTGCTTACCGGGCGTTCGCCCCATAAAAGAGCACTTGAGGGCGATAGCGTGCAGGACTATCAGATCGTCCGGCAGTCGCTTGATGCCGTAGGGCTGTCCGGCTTTGGCCCGCGGAACTTCCAGACCCTCTCCGGCGGCGAACAGCAGCGCGTCATCCTTGCCCGGGCTCTGGCTCAGCAAACGCCCTGCCTGATTTTAGATGAACCGACCAACCATCTGGACGTCACACATCAGCTTCAGCTAATGCGTATTGTAAAAGCGCTTGACCGGACAGTCATTGCCGCAATACATGATCTGAATATCGCCGCCATGTTCTGTGACCGGATTTATGCGCTCAAAGACGGTATAATCGTCGGCTGCGGAACACCAAAGGAGCTTCTTACCCCGGATTTTATTAAGTCCATCTATGATGTAGACACCGAAATCGTCTATGACCATCAGGGGCAGATGCATATCTTATTTGTTAGCTGACCTTATTTGTTGGCTGACCTTATTTG
>CASFBR010000145.1 GCA_949292795.1 uncultured Eubacteriales bacterium | reverse complement strand
CCTAGCATCGGCTATTTCGCAGTGTGCATCTGCGAACCGATCACCTGGCTGACCTGCGCTATTTTTATTATGGGCGCAGCTCTGATATGGCGCGCGGATTTTCGGGATGCAAAAGAAGCCATCCTCCATTAGCACTCACCTCTTGTTATCGCAGCGTGGCTTTTGCCTAATTTCATAGAGTGCCATAAGTGCCTATTTATGGGCATTTCTCGGATTTTATGATTTTATCTTAACTCGTCAGAAATCGTCATTTTATAAAAAATTGGTGTCAATCAGCAGAGAGATACCTTTTCTTGCCACAGTATATCCGTATCACAAATTGAAAAATTGAATATCGCAAGTAGATTATGGAACGCCGATATTGACGTTCCTTTTCTATTTCCAGCCGTTCAGAAATGGACGGCTTTTTCTATATCCAAACGAAAGGAGTTCCATAATGGCAGCGGCATGGTAGAATAATCCCAAGGGAAATAACCGTGTTGCAGGGTGGCTGACCTCTATTCTTACATAGAATGGGGGTGGTGCTGATGGACAACAATAAGAATCATTTTGATTTTAAAGACCTTATGGCCTTTGGTATGTTCATTCTGGCATTGCTGACATTCGTATTTACGTTTATCAGATAATGTTTTTAGCATAGAAAAACCACCCCGAAACTTTGGCGAGTGATGAGGTGGCATTTCTATGTTCATTCTTTAACTGGTCAACCACTTTGTGAGCGGTTGTTTCCCTTTTCTGTTCTCAATATAGCATATCTGACAGCAGGACGCAAGAGGATTTCTCAATTTTTAGGAGTGGACGGCTCAGTTTTAAACATTCGGGAGTCCTGCTCTCTGCTTTTGTTTCTTATTAGATATTCTCCTCCCTATCCCATATTATCTGCCGGTATAATGTTTATTATCCTATGCCTATTTTTGCACTGTCTACGGCTTTGCGTGTAGGCGACATTCCTCTAACAGAGGTGGCAAGGAAAAGCCTGATAAAGCAGCGTGAACGATCGATGTTATTAGGTAAGACGGCGAAGATTCAGGAAGTGGAGGGAATCTCTTATTTTATTGGCAGTTTCCAAAGCATTAGCACTCACCTATTGACAGTGCTAACAATTCGTGCTATATTATCTGTATAACAGATCAAACATTGCTTTGCACAGCATTTGCCAGAGCTGATGCAGCTTCATGTACCAGCCTTACATTCAGGCTGTCCGTAATGAACAATGAGGAGGAATTTATTATGTTATCAAGAAATAACTATGGATTAGACCTTTTCGATGAATTTTTTAAAGACCCTTTTTTCAGGGCCAACTATAAAGATACCAAAGACAAACCAATGAAAACGGATATTTACGAAACCACCGATATGTATCTTCTGGAGATCGAGCTTCCGGGATTTTCCCGCGATGACATTCAGGCAGAGCTTGAAAAAGGCTATCTGACCATTTCGGCCAGCCAGCCCGGGCGCATTGACGAGGGCGAGGTACGGCCTCAGCTTGTACATCAGGAACGTTACCATGGCTCCTATAAGAGAAGCTTCTATGTCGGCGACGAGCTTCGCCAGGAAGATATTAAGGCCGCTTTCCGTGACGGCATTTTAAAGCTCACGATACCAAAGAAGGTTCAGAGAAAGATCGAAGATACGAAGCGCTACATCGCCATCGAGTAACCGATCGCCCGTTTCGTTATTTTTTACAGCTGTTTCGTTATTTTTTACAGTTATCTATGCTAATTTCATCTGGCATGATGCAAAATCAACATTAGACAATCCATATAAACCCGGGTATAATGAAATCATAGCAAATTTCCAGTGCATTGCCCCGTTTACTTTTGGCATAATGACACAGGCCAGCATTCAGGCCGGTCATGATGCCAGATGAAGGAATATCGGGCAGTTCACAAATACCCGGGCTTCTTTTTTCTCATTTTTCCACAAGGCAGCCCGCAGTCAAGAAGGAGAGATCGATTATGTGCGCTGAATTTAGACCAATGCGAAGTCTGATCTATGTAGACTGTGTAAAGGAGCAATATCGTGTAAAGCTCAGACACTGGCTTTACAGATACCATGTGCCTGACAGCATTTCCCATTTTGAGCCCTACTGTACAAAGTACTGCTTCTATCCGGCACTTCCATCGCCGACCGATCCGGAGCGTTTTGGCGTTGCCCGGATGCAGCTTACGGAACACTACTGGCTGATTAATGAACTTTTACCGGAATACAAGAGCAAAACCATTACTGAGTATTTTCCGACAGACGTATTAAAATGGCAGGGGATCATCCCAGAAGAAGCGGAAGACTGTCTTGTAGACGGCGACGAAGCCAGAAGCGCCGGCCGCGGTGCTGAGGGGCATCCGTTTATCTTCGCCTTTGTACCTATCTGCTTTGAAGATGATATGAAGGGTGCCGGAAGAACGATCGAGGACGGCCCGAACTACCGCTGGCAGTTCATGCTTTCCTATCCGGACGGCGTATCTCAGGAAGACGGCGACAAGTGGTTCTATGAAGAGCTTGCTCCGGCACTCCAGAATAAACCGGAGGTTACACGGCTCCTGTCCTCAAAGATCATGCAGGATGTCAATGGCTGCCCGTTCAACCGTGTTGTCGAAGTCTGGTTTGAAGGTCCGGATCAGTGGAATAAAGTCATCAAAGAGATCGAAGGCACAATTAAAAAACCGGAATGGGCAATGACCGATACATTCCCGTTCCTGCCCGGATACACCAAGTTTGTCAGCATTTTCCTTTCCGACTATGCAGAAAGCAACAACCTGGCACAGTACCGCGGCTATATTGCCATGAGATAAGTCATCCTGACCCGGAAGGGGGTGCGGCTTAAATAAGCCGCACCCCCTTCTTAAAATTCAAAACACAATCTCTGTCATCTGACAGCTTTACGCATCATTTCTGTTTATCGATTATATTTTCTTTTCTTACTGTAAAAAATAATCTCAGCCAGAATGGCCCCTGACACCAGCATCATAAACAGTGCCATCGCCACAGGTGTATTGTCTCCTGTTTTTGGTGTTGTCGTCTCGTCTTTCTGATTATTTCCTGAAGCTTCGGTATTGTTTGTTTCATCTGAAGGTTTGGTATTGTCCGTTTCATCTGAAGCTTCGGTATTGTCCGTTTCATCCGCAGAACCGGTTGCCGGAATCGTCACGGTTTCTTTTGAATAACCGCATACTGTGCATCCCTCGTGCTTTTCTCCCGCTGTGGTCTCTGTCGCTTCCTTATCGATCACCCACTGGAAGCTATGTTCCTCAGCATCCGATTTCACACCGCATACAGTACACACTTTCCAATGACTGTTTCCATCTGTTTCCCATTTTTCAGAGAATATATGATCTTCGATTGTTATTTCCAAAGGTGCGCTTTCTTCTGCTGAAGCTGTCTGTATTCCGTCACTTGCTGTAACCTTAACACAATATGCTCCTGCTTCTGAAACCGTTAGTTTATCCGATACCGCTCCTTCTATGCGCTCTCCGTCTTTATACCACTCATAGGTATATGTAACACCATCCAGGTCGTGAGATGCAACAGCGGTCAGCGTTGCCGATGAGCCGATATGAGGCGTCATATTGTCGGCGTTCAGAGAAACCGTCGGCACATTCAGCTTCCAGCTTTCGTATAATTTTGTATAAGTGCCCTGAACAGTATCACTTGCAAAATCCCACGGACTTTCAGCACCTTTTTCATACCATCCATCAAACGTATAGCCGGCTTTAGATGGAACTGGCACATCTGCCGTATCAATCGTCTCGCCAATCACAACACCGTGACGGTAATCGCGGTATTCATCGCCAGCTTCATTATAAAAATAAACGATACTGGCTTTCGCCCATAAAAGATTTTGTCCCTCCTCGATAAAGCCTTCAAATATTATGCCAGAAGAAAAATCTTCTCTGTTGGGCGTCATATCATTTTCATATACAACAGCAGGTATATTGTAAATATTATTACTTCTTGTAATTTCTATCGGATGAACAGGTGTAAATTCTCCCGTCACATGGATCACATATCCGTCATCATAGTCATTCTGGTAAAAAATATCACCGATGATCTCCGGACTTCCGGATAGTTCAAGCTTCGGATATGCCGCGCTTCCATTGATTCCGTATATAGAAACGGCACTTCCCATATCTGCAGTATTATCCTTAATCGTTCCGCCCGAAATGCGTATGATCGTGCTGCCACTATAATAATAGGCAAAAATTCCGGCTCCGGTGGCATTTTCCGAGACATTACCGCTGATCACACCGCTTTTCATTTCAAAAACAGTATCCTTATTATCATAATTAGTAAATCCCTGTACATAAACGCCTGCGCCATAATTTGCTGCGCGATTGCCTGTGATGGAAGCCCCGTCAAGAAGCGCCTGCGCTCCGCCATTAACGGTCACGCCTGCACCATTTTCAGCCGAATTATTCCGGATTTCTCCGCCGTTGAGCGTAAGCGTTCCTCTTTCAGCCAAAATGCCGCCGCCCCATATTGGTGAACGGTTTTCGGAAATTTCTCCGCCATTGATTACTGTCGTACCGCAGGTATAAATTCCGGCTCCGCCCCAATTTTCAGGCGTTGTGTTTCCTTTAATTGCGCCCCCGTTCATATTTAAAAAGCTGTTGGTATTCACATAAACGGCTGTTGTATGATTATTAATAAGCTCTGTTTTACTTTCAACATTCACCGTTCCACCGCCTGTTACAAAGACCAGATAGCCGGCGTTTGTTGTTCCTTCATTATTTTTGCCATCAATGACCGTATTTGAAAGCGTCAGCACAGCATCTTTACCGGATACACTAATCAGCTTTCCTGTATAGCTCTCTGCACGTTCAATCCTTGCACCATCCACCGTTAAATTGGAATCTACGGTCACTTCACCGCAAATATAAATCGTTCCGTCATCCGCAGCCAGTTCAAGTGCGCGCTCCAGTGTCTTTACTGCCTGCTCTGCCGTTTCACCGGTTTTTGAATCATTGCCGGCTTTTCCATCGACAAAAACAGTATCATAAGCTTTTACAAGCGCATAGGTTTTGCTCCCGTCCGGATTGACCGTTTCACTGACCTTCATTCCGTCCACACTGGATTCTATGGTCAGTTCAACGCCGCTTGCCGTGGTTAAGCGTATATGTTCACTTTCCAGCGCTTCGCTGTTGATTTCGCTGTTCTTTAAAATATAAATATCCACAGGATCGTCAGCGCTTTCTGTATTTTGGCTAAGAGCCTTGCTGACATCTGTATAATAAGACGTATTTCCGGATGCATCGACGGCCGCAGCAGCGACAGCAGACGATACATTCACACTTGTCTGCGACTGAGAAGATACAAGGCTGTTTACACCATTTTCCTGCTTCAGTTCAGTATTATTTTGGCCGCCTGCATTTACAGCATAGACACCGGCTCTTTCGGAAGCCGCGTTCAGTGTGCCGCCGCTTACAGAAACATTTGCAGATTGGGCTGTTGTATCTTCCGTATTATATACCGTAACTGCATTGCCCTGATTACTGGAAAGTGTACCGCCGGTAATATTCACTGTCAGATTCGGACTTGTAGCATACTGTCCACTGGAAGCGCCATACATCTGAGATGCCGCAAGGAGTGCTGAACCTTCAGCCTGTGAGCCTCCGGCATACGGTTCGTCCGCAAGATAGCTGCCGGTACCGGTAATTGTACCGCCGGTAATATTGATTGTTCCCATTTTTGCTTCGATTCCGGTTCCGCCTTTGACAACCGCGCTGCCGCCAACGGTAAGTTCACCTTCCATAGGCCAGTAAATTGCCGTAGTTTCATCGGCAGCCGTCAGCATACCGCCGGTAATCTGGGCACTGCAAAGTGCCGACTGTGTATTGTTTCCGGAAAGAGCAAGTCCATATCTGGCATTCACTGTACCGCCTGTCATTATAAATTGTGAGTGAGCAGTCCCTGCGGTGTTTTCTGCCGGACTGTTAAACAGCATCACGCCAAACTGTCCTTCCAGATATGCGCTTTCAGATAAAGTAACATAAGCACCATAGGCACGCAGAGCCGTATTAGCGCCGTTTAGATAAGCATTTCCTGAAATAGCAGTTGCCGATCCTGAGCTTGCATATACTGCGCAGTCCTCACCATTTGAAGCTGTGGAAGTGTTGCTTATGGTTCCTCCTGAAATATTCAGCGTGCCTCCGATATTGCGGATGCCGTTCCAGGCCGCCGTAATATTTCCGGAAAGTATATTGACCACGCCGTTTTTATTTTCAATACCAATATACGGATTCGCGCCTTCCGTGGCGTCTATGGTTCCATCACCTGTAACTGTAAATGTCCCTCTGTTTTCAAAGAGCATTGAATAGCCACCAAAAAAACTTCCGTCACTTTTTACAGTATAGCTGCCTAAATCAAGCGTGATGTCTTTTCCCGTGCCAATAAGAATCCTGGTGTTCAAAATTGCATCCGCCACCAACTCTACCGTCCCCTGTGTTCTAATAGCAGCAAATGCATCCTCAAGCGTATTATAGTATGTGTCTCCAACTTTTGCTACTGCTGTTTCTGCTTCAGCCTGTACTTCCAGCAGATTATTTTCCTCCTGTCCCTGAAGCTTTGGAGACATCCCTGTGCTCTGCAAAACATCTTCCCCAGTAGTCTCAGGCGTTTCCGGCGCCGTCGATGAGTCTTTTGTCTCAGGTTCTTCCGGCTCTGCTGATGACTCTTTTGTCTCAGGTTCTTCCGGCACTTTCGATGTTCCTTCCGTCTCAGGCGTTTCCGGTACTTTTGATGTTCCTTCTGTCTCAGGTGTTTCCGGTACTTTTAATATTCCTTCTGTCTCGGGCGTTTCTGACACTTTCGATGTTCCTTCTGTCTCGGGCGTTTCCTGTGTTTTCACTGCTTCCGCTGAACTGGCAAAAGCCATCGTTGGAGCCGCCGTCAGTGTAAGAGCCACTGTCAGCAGAAGTGCCAGCCACTTTCTTTTCCTCCTGTTCATTTTTCTACCCTCTTTCTGTTGTTTTAGCTGTTTTTTATAAAATAAAAAGGCATACTTTACCCTTTAAAATCGAGTAAAATATGCCTTGTATTTCTCTACATTATTAAAATCATAAAAAATTGCGTTATCTGCCTGTTTCAGGCAAAGTGCCAGCCTTTCCTGGTACCCCCCCCCGCTAGCAAGCAAAGTATCACCGGTTAACATGTCCAGTTTTTGACAGTATACTTTTGTTTCAATATTCATCATTGTCATAAACCTCTTTTTCCTCTGTTTGCTGGTGATGGCACATCAGTCGAAAGTGAAAGTCGCTCCTTTTTCACTCTTCCTGTCTGCATATACTATTATAAAAGAAAAGAACGTTTATTTCAACAATGATTCCATATCTTTTTATCCACCTGAAAAAGCTTACTCTCTGACATCTTTTACAGCAGCATCTTCCTCCACAACGACGCCAAACATCTCCTCGATGGTTTCTTCCTTATAGCTCTCATCAAGGTCCGGCACATAGCCAGGTTCACGATAATTTTGTATCTCTTCATTAAGCGCCAGCATCTTGCGGTCCAGAAAGGCTGTAATGTCCGCACACTCCTTAAGCTCCCGCTGAATATGCGCCGGCGCGTTGCCATCAAACTTATAGTACATTTTATGCTCCAGGCTGGCCCAGAAATCCATAGCAATCGTCCGTATCTGGATTTCCACCTTCGTAAACACAACCTGCTGTGACAGATAAACCGGCACGGACACGATCATATGATAACTCATATAGCCGTTCGCCTTTGGATGGGCTATGTAATCCTTGACTTTGATTACTTTCACATCGCTCTGGCTGGAAATCAGCTCGGCAATGGTGTAAATATCCGTCGTAAATGAACAGATGATCCGAAATCCCGCAATATCATTAATATATTTGACCACATTTGTCACAGTCGGTTCTCTGTGATTGATATTCATCTTTCGCAAAATGCTTCTGGGCGTTTTGATCCTTGAGCTGATATGTTCGATGGGCGTATAGCCAAACCTCAGCATAAATTCTTTATTCAAGACATTGATTTTTGCATTGACTACCTCCAGAGCAGACTCATACAGCAAAAGCATCCGCTTCCAGGAGGGCTCCTCCATACGCAGCCGCGGAAGTGTCATTTTTAATTCTTCATTATCCATAAAATACCACCTCGGCCTTTATCATATCATATTTTTCTTTGTAAAAAACAGATTTTAGAAGAGTTTCATAAAAAATTCATACAACGTTTAGCTCTGCCGATACCTCGCTCATCCCGCGGCATTGCCGCCCGATCACCGTTGTCCGTCGGATGACCGCCCGTGCAGGCACGGCGGGTCTTCGCTTTGCTTTGGCCGGTACAGGGCGTGCCACCAGCTCACGGCACCGCCCTCCGGCACGCGCCCTGCACCGCCCTCCGGCGTATCACGCAAAAGGAGGCGGCAATGCCGCCTCCCGTGTAAAATACTGTGGATTATTCCTCAGAGAACTGATCCTTGCCTACGCCGCACAGCGGGCAAACCCAATCCTCAGGAACATCTTCCCATTTTGTGCCTGCTGCTACGCCGTTGTCCGGATCGCCCTGAGCTTCGTCATAAACGTAACCGCAAACGTCACATACATATTTCTTCATTTCTGAGTTCTCCTTTCCTTCGTTATCATGATTGCTTTCAAAGCCCGGAACAATGGAGGCCGCAATCGCGTCTGCCAGAGCATCCAGTTCCTGCTCCTGTTCCGGCTTCAGAGAAGACTTCAGTGTGACTTCATTTTCCAGCAATGTATTATTTTTAAGACCGGAAAGAAGCTCTTTCATCAGTCTCCCAGAAGCCGGGCTCCAGGAACCGTTCTGGATGATCGCCATTGTACGGTTCTGTAAATTATGTGCTGCCAGATCATGCAGCAGATTTTCCATGGATACAAAAATACCATTATTATAGGTTGCCGATGCCAGTACAATATGACTGCACCGGAAGGCTTCTGAAATCAGGTATGATGCATGGGTCACAGAGGCATCATAAACTGTAATATTTTTCACGCCGCGGTCGGCCAGCTTTCCGGCCAGAATGTCCACGGCATTTTCCGTATTCCCGTAAATCGATCCATAAAATACGGTAACCGCCTGATCCTCCGGGGTATAGGAGCTCCAGCGCTGATACTTTTCCACAAGCCATCCGATATTCTCTCTCCAGACCAGGCCGTGAAGCGGGCAGATCATCTTAATATCCAGCCCGGATGCCTTCTTAAGCAGCGACTGCACCTGAACGCCGTACTTGCCGACAATGTTTGTATAATATCTGCGGTAATCATTCAGCCAGTCACGCTCAATATTCACTTCATCGGCATAGAGATTGCCATTGATCGCGCCAAAGGTGCCGAATGCATCCGCAGAGAAAAGAATACCCTCTGTACTCTCATAGGCAACCATAACCTCCGGCCAGTGAACCATCGGCGCCGCAACAAACGTAAAGGTATGTGCACCGCTGGAAAATGTATCGCCTTCCTTGACGGTCACAGCCCTGCTGTCAATGTCAAAGCTGAAGAACTGCTTGATCAATGTCTGGATTTTGGCATTGCAGATGATCTTCACGTCCGGATAGCGCAGTACAAGCTCTTCCATAACCGCACAGTGATCCGGCTCCATGTGCGTCACAATAAGATAATCCAGACTGCGTTCTCCCAGAACAGATTTAATATTTTCAAAAAACTGATGACTTACAGACCGGTCCACTGTATCTAAAAGCACGGTTTTTTCGTCCATCCATAAATAGGAATTATAGGACACGCCTCTTGGGATGGGGTAGACATTTTCAAAAAGTGCGAGTCTGCGGTCGCTGGCGCCGACCCAGTAAAGCTGATCGCTGATTCTCTTAACGTACTCCATAAAAGTATTCCCCTTCTTTCTTATATATATGTAAAGACTTATGTATAATTACAGCCATACAAGTATTTTAATCAAACTTGTCTCCCGGGTCAAGTGCTGCGCAGGGATAAAATTCAACAAAATTGATAAAAAACATCGTTTGGTTTTGGTAAAAAAAGAGAACTGAAATTTGTATCAGTTCCCTTACACTTCCTCATACATTAATGTCAAAATCATCTGTGCCGTCTCTACCATATTCGTTCCATTATCCATGCTGCATTTTTGAAGATAGCGGTGCGCCTCCTCCTCCGACAGGTGATTGCGCTCCATCAGAAGAAGCTTGGCATTGCGAATGTAATTTTCCTCCTGCCACGACCGAACCCTGGGCTTTCGACGGTTTTTCTTAAACTGCCGCCCAAGCTGGGAAAGCATCATGGTTACCGTACTGATCAGCTCCGACACCCGCAGCGGCGTTGACAGCGCCAGCACACCCTCGCTGCCAGCCTGGATCATTTCCGGCTTTCCGATAAACAACATCTCAAAATACTGGGGCAGGCTGTCATTAAGCTCTTTATAATACATATCCGGCAGCTTATAGCCGCAGATCACCACACCCGTCGTGTCTCTCCCGGCCTCCTGCAATGCGGCGGCGCCTGTGGACGCACACACAACATGATCAAAGCCGTGGGAGACAAGAACGCCTCTGATCTTTGCCGCTGCTTCCGTTTTCTGCAAAGCAATAATAATGACACTCATGCGCGTTCCCGCCTCCCTTACTTAAAATTTTATAACCGGCTGTCCAAGGTGCTTTCCATTCAGCCTATTGCTATGTCCTGTCTGTTGCCATGTTCTCAAAGCTCATAGCTTTTTCCGGCACATATGCGGCCCAATGGCCATAGCTGTGCATTTAAGCTTTCTTTTCTATATACAGTAAAATACCAGTTTAATCTATATACAGTAAAGATACCGGTTTAATCTACATGCAATAAAGATACCGGTTTAATTCCCATTCCGAAATCTGCTCCATATAGCTTTCCCATTCCCGGCGTTTTTCACGCACATAGCTGCATGCCAGCGGCTTTCCGAGAACGTTTTGGATAAACTCGTCCTTTTCCAGCTCTGTGAGCGCTTCGCTTAAATTTGCCGGGAGACTGTCAATGCCAGCTTTTTTCTTATCCTCCGCAGACATTTTCCGGACATCCACATGCACATCCGCCGGGGGCTGCATCTGATTTTCAATTCCATGAAGTCCGGCAGCCAGACAAAGCGCAAAGGCCAGATAAGGATTCGCCGCACCGTCCGGGCTTCGCAGCTCGATCGTCGTCTCCTCGCCCCTCTGATATGGCACCCGTATCATCGCTGAACGCTGGCAGCTGGACCAGGTAATATCAAAAGGCGCCTCAAAGCCTGTGATCAGCCGCTTATAAGAATTGACCAACGGATTTAAGAGTGCGCTCATGCCTTTAATATGGCACATCAGTCCGGCAATAAATTGATACGCCTGGACACTCAGACCCATAGGGTCATTGGCATCATAAAAGACATTTTTTCCATTCTTCATGAGCCGCATATGAATGTGCATCCCCGAGCCGTCCACATTGGCGCTTGGCTTGGGCATAAAGGTGGCATGAAGGCCATGGCGCTTGGCCACCGTGCGGGCTGCCACCTTAAAGGTCATAATCTTATCCGCCGTTTCCTGAGTATCGGAATATAAAAAATCGATCTCATGCTGAGCCGGGGCAAGCTCATGCCGGGAAGAATCAATATCATAGCCCATTTCCTCCAGTGTAAGGATAATATCTCTCCGGGCATTTTCGCCAAGGTCCAGAGGCGTTGTATCCATATAGCCGGCTTTCTCATGGGTAACATTTGTGGGCATCCCGTTTTCATCGGTATGAAACAGGAAAAATTCGCACTCCGGATTGACCATAAGCTCATAGCCCATTTCTCTGGCCCGCTGTACGACCCGCTGTAAAACCGTTCTCGGACTATTCTGGCAGCTCGTTCCGTCCATATGATACAGATCGCAGATAAACCGGGCTACCTTGCCCTGCTGAGGCCTCCACGGCAGGATCGTAAATGTAGATAAATCCGGATGCAAAAACAGATCGCTGTCCCCTTCCAGGTCAAGTCCCGGGATAAATGAAGCATTGATCGTACATTCGTTATTCATCGCTTTCATCAGCCGGCTCACCGGAACTGCGATGTTTTTTAACACACCAAACATATCCGTAAATTGCAAACGTATAAACTCCACATCCTCTTCCTCAACCATGTGGATGATCTGCTCTCTTGTATAATTTCCCATAAAACAACTCTCCTTCCAGAGCATTTTCAGTGATCGATAAAAAACTTCTGTTTTTCCAGGAACCCGCTTCCTGTGCAATAAAAAAGGCGCTCTTACCCACGGCAAGCACTGGATAAGAACACCTTTGTCCTCTTCTGGATTGCATTATAGCATCCGAAAATGTGCATGTCAAGACTCCTCGTTGTCTTTTCTCATATGCATAAATACATCAAACAGCATTTCCAGGGCAGTCCGAAACTTTTCGCTTTGAGTTTCATCCAGTTTGCTCAAAAAAGAGCTGAAGCTGCCTTTATTATCAAGAAAATGAGGGACATATTCCACGTCTTTGCCGGTCAACTGAATGTGCCGCTCTGTCTGTACGACCGGGAATTTTCCAATTCAGCCATGCAGCCTGCGCTTCCGTTTCCGGCGCAGCTTTTTGCATGGCTGAATTGGTCTTATAAATTTGTATAGCCCATGAGAGAGCGGTCAATGGCGCGGGCGGCTTCCCGTCCTTCATGGATGGCCCAGACGACAAGCGACTGTCCGCGGCGCATGTCACCGGCGGCAAATATCCGGTCGGCCGCCATGTAGGTTTCTTCATCTGCAGCCACACAGCCCCGGCTGTTTAAAGCTACTTTAAATGCGTCCGGCACATATTTTTGCGCGCCTGTAAATCCGGCTGCAATCAGCACGAGCTGAGCGTCGGCCAGCTTTTGTGAGCCCTCCACCGGCGTCATGACCGTGCGTCCGGTCTTTTCATCTGTCTTTGGTTCAAGGCTGACAAGCCTTGCCTGGCATACATTTCCTTTATCGTCTTTAATAAATTCACTTACCGTTGTCTGATAGATTCTCGGGTCATGCCCGTAAACCGCTGCAGCTTCCTCCTGGCCGTAATCGGTCTTTTTTATTTTAGGCCACTCCGGCCACGGATTTGACGAAGCACGCACCACCGGCGGTTCCGGCATCATCTCAAGCTGAGTAACCGATTTTGCGCCCAGCCGCACCGCTGTGCCGACACAGTCGTTTCCCGTATCGCCGCCGCCGATGACAAGCACATGCTTTCCTTTCACAAGCGCCCGCACGGCTGCCCGGTCATCAACGCTTACCCTGCCATGCTCCGTCTGCCGGTCTTCCTCCTGCCCTGAAGCTTTCACAGGCTTTAGAGCACGGGTCACTTCCCCGAGAAAATCAACCGCAAAATAAATATTTTTGGCATCCCGTCCGGCAACCGCAATGTCTCTTGGCTCAGACGCGCCGCAGGCCAGCAGTATACGGTCAAAATCCTTTAGAAGCTGCGCAGCCTTTATGTCTTTCCCCACATCGATTCCCGTACGAAATTCCACGCCTTCTTCTTCCATAAGCGCGATTCTGCGGTCAATCACCCATTTTTCCAGCTTCATATTTGGTATGCCATACCGGAGCAGTCCACCAATGGCATCGCTGCGCTCAAATACCGTCACTAAATGTCCCCGGCGGTTTAACATCAGCGCCGCCGCCAGCCCCGCAGGCCCGCTTCCCACGACAGCGACCCGCTTTCCGGTACGCACCTGGGGCGGACATGCTTTTACCCATCCGCGGGCAAACGCCTGTTCAATGATCGCTTCCTCGTTCGCCTTTGTAGCTACCGGATCACCGTAAAGTCCGCATGTACACGCAGCCTCACACAGCGCCGGACATACACGCCCGGTAAATTCCGGGAAACAATGTGTCTTTTCCAGCCGCTTATATGCCTGCTCCCAGTTGCCCGTATAGACAAGATCATTTGTCTCAGGCACAAGATTATGCAGCGGGCATCCCGAAGCCATCCCGCCTACCATGCCGCCATACTGGCAAAAGGGCACGCCGCACTCCATGCACCGGGCGCCCTGGAGCTGCTGCTCCCGCACGGGAAGCGCCGTCTTAAATTCATTAAAATTCCTGATGCGCAGCTTTGGCTGCTCTGCCGCCGCGTCTTTGCGCTCATATTCTAAAAATCCTGTGGATTTACCCATCTTCGTCCGCCTCCTGTTTCATTTGAAATGCGCTCACTCCATAGAAGCAAAGTTTTCATAAAAAGCTTCCATCTGTGCCTGCTGCGTGCTCATGCCTTTTTCTTCAAGCCGGGCGCTTAAGGCGAGCATCCGTTTATAATCATTGGGAATAATCTTTTTAAATTTAGGAAGATAATTCTCAAAATCATCAAGGATACGCTGTCCCCGGACAGAACCGGTCACTTTCACATGCTCGCAGATCATATCCTTCAGCTCTTGTATATCATATTTATTTTCCACCTTTTCGATGGAAACCATAGATTTATTGAGGTTTCGGTATAAATGGTTATTTTCATCCAAAACATAAGCCGTGCCGCCGCTCATACCTGCGGCAAAGTTTTTTCCGGTCTGTCCAAGGACGACAACACAGCCGCCGGTCATATATTCGCAGCCATGCTCGCCAACGCCTTCTACCACAGCTCTTGCCCCGGAATTGCGCACCGCAAAACGCTCTCCGGCAATGCCATTGATAAATACCTTGCCTGAGGTTGCTCCGTAAAGCGCCACATTTCCGGCAATGATATTGTCCTGTGCATTGTAGGTGGCCTCCTTCGGCGGATATACAATAAGCTTCCCGCCGGAAAGCCCTTTCCCGAAGTAGTCGTTCGTATCTCCGCACAGGCTCAGCGTCAGCCCGGCCGGTATAAATGCCCCGAAGCTCTGGCCGCCGGCGCCCTCACAGCGGATCAAAAGCGTATCTTCCGGCAGGCCGTCTTTATGCTCCCGTGTAATCTGCGCACCCAGGAGTGTTCCAAAGGCACGGTCGGTATTGCTTACATGTACAGACAGCTCGGTGTGCTTCTTTTCTGTAATGGCACTCTTTAATTTCTTTAACAGCACTTTTTCATCCAGCGTATTTTCCAGATGGAAATCATAAACCTTTTTCGGATCAAAAATCACGTTTCCGCCGCCGCCAAGCACTGCGCCAAGGTCCATCTTTTCCGGAGCATCCTGACGCATCTTCAGCCGGTCGCTGCGCCCGACCATCTCATCGATCGTGCGAAATCCAAGGCGGGCCATATATTCGCGAAGCTCCTGAGCGATAAACCGCATAAAATTCTCAACATATTCCGGCTTGCCCGAAAAGCGTTTCCGAAGCTGCGGGTTCTGCGTCGCGATTCCCGCCGGACATGTATCCAGATTGCAGACACGCATCATCACACAGCCCAGTGTAACCAGCGGCGCTGTGGCAAAGCCAAATTCCTCGGCGCCAAGCAGGGCGGCTACCGCCACGTCCCGTCCGGTCATGAGCTTGCCGTCGGTCTCAATGCGCACCCGCTCCCGAAGGCCGTTTTGGATCAATGTCTGATGAGTTTCCGCAAGCCCCAGCTCCCATGGCAGCCCGGCATTGTGAATGGAGCTTTCCGGCGCAGCGCCGGTACCGCCGTCATAACCGGAAATAAGGATCACCTGTGCGCCGGCCTTGGCAACACCTGCGGCTACGGTTCCCACACCGGCCTCCGATACAAGCTTTACCGAAATACGGGCATATTTATTGGCATTTTTCAGATCATAAATAAGCTGTGCCAGGTCCTCAATGGAATAAATATCGTGGTGGGGCGGCGGAGAGATCAGACTTACGCCCGGCGTGGAATGCCGTGTCTTAGCAATCCACGGGTACACTTTTTTGGCCGGAAGATGTCCGCCCTCTCCGGGCTTGGCTCCCTGAGCCATCTTGATCTGTATCTCTTTTGCGCTGACCAGATAACGGCTTGTCACGCCAAACCGGCCGGACGCCACCTGTTTAATGGCCGAACACCGGTCATTTTCCTGGCCTGCCGAATCCAGGCGCTCATCGCTCTCGCCGCCCTCTCCGGTATTGGACATTCCGTGAAGATGATTCATGGCAATCGCCAGCGTCTCATGAGCCTCCTCAGATATGGAGCCGTAAGACATCGCTCCGGTTTTAAAACGCTTCACAATCGCATCAACGCTTTCAACCTCATCAATGGGAACGCCCTGCGCCGGATAATCGAAATCCATAAGGCTTCTCAGATAGCCGTTATCTTCGGTATCGGCCATAGCTGTGTACTTTTTAAATAAGTCATAGCTGCCCTCCCGGGTGGATTGCTGGAGCAAATGGATTGTCGCCGGATTGTAGCGGTGCTTCTCACCGCCGCTGCGCATTTTATGCCATCCCATACTGTCCAGTGTCGTGTCCGTCCCAAGGCCCAGCGGATCAAATGCCCGGGAATGACGCTCATCGGTTTCCCGTGCAATATCCTCCAGCGTAATCCCGCCGACACGGCTCACCGTTCCGGTAAAATAGGTATCGATCACGCTGTCGGAAATGCCGATGGCTTCAAAAATCTTGGAGCCCTGATACGACTGGATGGTCGATATACCCATTTTGGACGCGATTTTGACAATACCGTGAAGGACAGCCAGCGTGTAATCATTTTCAGCGGCATAATAGTCCTTATCCAGCAGTTTTTCATCGATCAGCTCCCGGATAGATTCCAGCGCAAGGTAAGGATTGACCGCGCAGGCTCCATAGCCCAGCAGCGTGGCAAAATGGTGAACCTCCCGGGGTTCCCCGGATTCCAGAATCAAAGACATCGCTGTCTGTTTTTTCGTCGCCACAAGATGCTGGTGCACCGCCGCTACTGCAAGCAGAGACGGCATAGGCACATGATTTTCATCAACGCCCCGGTCTGACAGGACAAGAATATTGGCACCATCCGCATAGGCTTTATCGACCTCCACAAAAAGCCGGTCAATGGCCCTCTTTAATTTTGTACTTTTATAATAAGTTGTTGGCACCACGGCGACCTTAAAACAATCTGCCTTCATATTTTTAATTTTAAGCATGTCTGTATTGGTCAGGATCGGATTATGAATCTTAAGCACCTGGCAGTTGGCCGGTCTTGGTTCCAGCAAATTCCCCTGTTTTCCCACATATACCGACGTACTTGTAACAATCTCCTCCCGGATCGCATCGATCGGCGGATTCGTGACCTGAGCAAAAAGCTGCTTAAAATAGTTAAACAGCGGCGGATGCTTTGTAGACAGTACCGCCAGCGGCGTGTCATCGCCCATGGCCGCCGTACTTTCTGCACCGTTTAGGGCCATGCTGTAAATCGATTTGCGAAATTCCTCGTAGGTATAGCCAAATGCTTTTTGCAGGCGGCTTCTCTGAGCACTGGTATATTCCTCTGTCCGCATGTTTGGAATCTTGAGCGATTTTAATTCCAGCAGATTTGCATCCAGCCACTCGCCGTAAGGCTGTGCCGTCACATAGCGTGCCTTGACCTGCTCATCGTTTAAAATTTCTCCGTGTACCGTATCCACAAGAAGCATTTTTCCCGGATGAAGCCGTTCTTTAAGAACAATCTCCTCCTCGGGCACCGGAAGCACGCCTACCTCTGAAGCCAGGATCACATCGCCATTTTTAAGTACATAATACCGGGACGGACGCAGGCCGTTGCGGTCCAGCACAGCGCCCATCATATCACCGTCGGAAAATACAATCGCTGCCGGGCCGTCCCACGGCTCCATCATTGTGGCATAATATTGGTAAAAATCCCGTTCATCCTGGGAGATCGCCGGATTATTTGCCCACGGCTCCGGGATCGTGATCATCACCGCCAGCGGCAGCGGCATCCCGCTCATCACAAGAAATTCCAGCGTATTATCAAGCATCGCTGAGTCGGAACCACCGGTATTGACGACCGGCAAAATCTTGTGAAGCTCGCCTTCAAAGGCTCCCGATGCCATCGTCTCTTCGCGGGCAAGCATTTTATCCGCATTGCCCCGGATCGTATTGATTTCGCCGTTATGCACAATCAGCCGGTTTGGATGCGCCCGCTCCCAGCTTGGATTTGTGTTGGTACTGAAACGGGAATGTACCATGGCGATCGCCGACTCGTAATCCCTGTCCTGAAGGTCCGCAAAAAATGTCCGCAGCTGTCCCACAAGGAACATGCCTTTATAAACGATCGTCCGGCTGGACATTGATACTACATAAGTGTTGTCATTGCTCTGTTCAAAAATGCGGCGGGCAATGTAGAGCCTGCGGTCAAAATCCAGCCCCTCCGCCACGTCATCCGGCTTTTTGATAAAAGCCTGGACAATCTTTGGCATACATTCCCGCGCCTTGCTCCCAAGTACTTCCGGGCATACCGTCACATCGCGGAAGCCTAAAAGCTCCATGCCTTCCCGCTCCACAATGATCTCGAACATTTTGCGCGCCTGGTTGCACTTTAATTCCTCCTGCGGCAGAAAAAGCATAGCAATACCATATGTTTTTTCCGGCCCAAGCGGAATCTGAAGCTTCCGGCATACTTTTGAGAAAAAGCGGTGTGAAATCTGAAGCAAAATGCCGACACCGTCGCCGGTCTTTCCTTCAGCATCCTTTCCGGCCCGATGCTCCAGATTTTCCACAATTTTTAATGCATTTTCCACTGTACGGTGGCTTTTTTCGCCTTTACTGTTGACGATCGCACCGATACCGCAGTTGTCATGTTCAAACTGCGGACGATATAAACCGCGCGGGTGTCCGTTTGCTTTCATATATTACACAACCTTTCTTTTTAAAGCTCCTGCGATGCGGGCTTCCCGCATTCCGGCTATTTCTCCATGTTCTTTTTATACGCCGCAGCAGCAGCGATAAAGCCGCCGAACAGCGGATGTGCATGGTTCGGACGGGATTTAAATTCCGGATGTCCCTGAGTTCCGATAAAAAACGGATGTTCCTTAAGCTCAATCATTTCCACAATACGCCCGTCCGGTGACAGCCCGGCCAGTGTCATTCCGGCCTCCTGGAGCTTTTCTCTGTAATCATTGTTCACCTCATAGCGGTGGCGGTGCCGCTCAGAAATCTCTTTTGTGCCGTAAAGCTCACGGGCTTTTGTGCCATCGGCCAGAATACACGGATAGGCGCCCAGCCTTAATGTCCCGCCAATATCTTCAATGCCGTCCTGCTCCGGCATCAGGGCGATTACCGGATGCATCGTATTGGGGTCAAGCTCGATGCTGTTGGCATCGTGATAGCCCAGCACATGTCTGGCAAATTCCACGATCGCCATCTGCATTCCAAGGCAAATGCCAAGAAATGGTATTTTGTTTTCCCGGGCATAGCGTACGGCCAGTATCTTTCCTTCTGTGCCTCTTGTCCCAAAACCGCCCGGAACTAAAATTCCATTCACACCCTTAAGCAGCTGCGCGCATGTATCGGTATCTGTGATTTCCTCAGAATCCACCCAGCGGATATGGACGCTGGCCCGGCTCTGGATGCCGCCGTGCTTCAGCGCTTCCACCACGCTTAAGTAGGCGTCATGAAGCTGCACATACTTGCCGACCATGGCAATTTCCACATCCAGCTCCGGGTGACGGAGCGCATCGACCATACTTTCCCAGTCCGTTAAGTCCGGCTGCGGACATGGAAGCTTTAAACATTCGCAAACCACTTTCGCCAGATTTTCCTTTTCCATTGCCAGCGGCGCTTCATAGAGATATTCCACATCAAGATTTTGCAGCACACGGCTTTCCGGAACATTACAAAACAGGGCAATCTTATCTTTAATATCCTGGCTCAGCGGATATTCGCTGCGGCATACTAAAATATCCGGCCACAGTCCCATGCCCTGAAGCTCCTTAACGCTGGCCTGCGTCGGCTTTGTTTTCAACTCGCCGGATGCTTTCAGATACGGGATCAGCGTCACATGGATTAAAATGGTATTTTCATGTCCCACATCATGCTGGAACTGGCGAATGGCCTCCAAAAAGGGCTGACTCTCAATATCTCCGGCCGTCCCGCCGACTTCAATGATCGCAATGCGTTCCTCATCCGGAGTTTTCCCGCGGTAGAAACGGCTCTTGATCTCATTGGTAATATGCGGGATGACCTGCACGGTTCCGCCGCCGTAGTCTCCATGGCGTTCTTTTTGCAGCACGGACCAGTAAATCTTTCCCGTTGTCACATTGGAATTTTTATCAAGACTCTCATCAATAAACCGCTCATAATGTCCGAGGTCCAGATCGGTCTCCGTGCCGTCATCGGTCACAAATACCTCGCCGTGCTGGATCGGGTTCATCGTTCCCGGATCAATATTAATATACGGATCAAATTTCTGCATCGTCACACTGTAACCTCTTGCTTTAAGCAAGCGTCCAAGGGATGCCGCCGTAATCCCTTTTCCAAGACCGGAGACAACGCCGCCGGTAACAAAAACATACTTTACCATAATAAAATCCCTCCTGTTTCTATAAAGTAAAGCCTGCATAAAAAAAGTGTCAGAAATCCTGTAATTTTTCATTACTTCATTTCTGACACCTTTGTCATCGCGTATTTTATTAAACATTCGTAAAACGATTCCGTTATATGCTCGTTTTTCCAATATCAATGCATAAAACTATAACTTATTTTCCGCCGTTTGTAAAGGGGGTTTGCACTTTTTTTCAAAACCCCTATTGACATTTCCCAAATTCCGTGTATACTAACGGACATAGAGCAAAGGCGTTCTGGATTACCCAGGGCGCCTTTTTCTATATTCTCCGAAAGCCCTGCGGCGCGTTTATATGCGTCTTAAGCCGCCTCTCTCCCCCGGGCTTTCGGTTTCCAAAAAAAGTACGCAGGTTTTAAGGAGGTTTTCATATGGCAAAGGATATTCCCACATTATATGGCAGTCTGGTATTTAATGATAAAGTCATGCGCAACAAGCTGCCCAAAGACGTCTATAAGGCGCTAAGAAAAACAATCGAGAACGGCACGCACCTGGAACTGGATGTTGCCAACTCCGTGGCTGTCGCCATGAAGGAATGGGCAGTTGAAAACGGTGCTACGCACTATACCCATTGGTTTCAGCCGATGACCGGATTTACGGCAGAAAAGCATGACAGCTTTATTTCCCCTGCCGAGGGCGGCGAAGTCATCATGGAGTTTTCCGGCAAGGAGCTTGTCAAAGGCGAACCGGATGCTTCAAGCTTTCCGTCCGGAGGGCTCAGAGCAACCTTTGAAGCCAGAGGCTATACAGCCTGGGACCCGACCTCCCCGGCATTTATCAAAGACCGTACCTTATATATACCCACAGCCTTTTGTTCATACAGCGGTGAGGCGCTCGACAAAAAGACACCGCTTCTTCGTTCAATGGAGGCGCTGAGCCATGAAGCCGTTAAAATGTTAAAGCTTCTCGGCCGTGACGATGTCACCAGCGTCAGCACAACCGTCGGCCCGGAGCAGGAATATTTCCTTGTCGATAAAGAGCTGTATAACAAACGCCGCGATCTGATTTTCTGCGGCCGCACGCTCATCGGAGCACCGGCACCTAAAGGACAGGAAATGGAAGATCACTACTTCGGCGCCTTAAAGCCAAGAGTTTCAGAATATATGCACGAGCTGGATGAAGAGCTGTGGAAATTAAGTATTCCTGCAAAGACGAAGCATAATGAAGTGGCTCCGGCACAGCATGAGCTTGCACCGGTTTTTGAAACCGCCAACGTCGCAGTGGATCACAATCAGCTCACCATGGAGCTGATGAAAAAGATTGCCGACAAGCACGGACTTGTATGTCTGCTCCATGAAAAACCCTTTGAAGGCATCAACGGCAGCGGCAAGCATAACAACTGGTCTTTAACGACCAATGCCGGTGACAATCTGTTAAATCCCGGAAAAACACCGGCTGAAAACGTGCAGTTTCTTGTATTTCTCATGGCTGTTATCAAGGCAGTGGATGATTATGCGGACCTTATGCGCATCTCCGTTGTCGGTGCAGGCAATGACCACCGCCTCGGCGGAAATGAAGCGCCTCCGGCCATCGTATCGATTTTCCTCGGCGATGAGCTGACCGCTATTCTTAAGTCCATCGAAAACGATACTTATTTTGGTACTCAGGAAACCGTGCAGCTTGAAACCGGCGCGCATGTACTGCCGCATTTTACAAAAGATACAACCGACCGTAACCGTACATCCCCGTTTGCCTTCACAGGCAACAAATTCGAGTTCCGTATGCTCGGCTCCAGCACCTCGGTAGCCAATCCGAACATGGTACTTAATGCTGCTGTGGCTGAAGCACTGCATCAGTTTTATCTGGAGCTGTCAGAGGCAGACCCGGAGCATATGACAGAAGCGGTTCACGCCATGATCAAGCGTGCCATCAAAAAACATAAAAAGGTAATCTTCAACGGCAATGGCTACACCGAAGCATGGGTTGAGGAGGCAAAAGCCCGCGGCCTTTACAATCTTGTATCTACGCCGGAAGCACTGGCGCAGTTTACATCCGATAAAAATGTCAAGCTGCTTACAGATTATCATATTTTCACAAAGGAAGAAATTTTCTCCCGCTATGAGATTTTGCTTGAAAACTATGTCAAGACAATCGAAATTGAAGCTAAAACACTCCATGAGATGCTTGCAAAAGATTTTCTCCCGGCATTAAGCACTTACAGTGCCCATGTCGCTCAAAATGCCGCGGCTAAAAAAGCGTTTATGCCTGCCATCTCCACCGCCGCAGAGGAAGCCCTTGTCACAGAGCTTTCCGGCGCCTACGAATCCTTAAGCTCCGGCCTTGAGGGTCTTGAGACAGTACTTGCATCCGTACAGGCCAAAGCAGAGTCCGATACGATGCAGAACGCTGCCAACATGTGCTTGAATGAGCTTCTGCCGCTGATGGATGTTTTAAGAAAAACTGCTGATGCGGCTGAGGTCAAAATACCGGATGAGCTTCTGCCCTACCCGACTTATGACCAGCTTTTGTTTTCTGTATAAATAAATAGTGATGCCGCGCGCAGCGCGGCATCACTATTTATAAAATCCCTGTATCTTTGTGATCTGCACGCATACAGATTAACAACTTTAGGGGATAGGCTGCATACAGCTCGTGCAGCCTATCCCCTAAAGCCGGCTTTCCCGGTAAATGCATCTCTTCTTTATTTATACTATCTGGTTCATTTATATTGTATACCCGGTTCAAGATTTGTTAAAATAATTAACATTTATTAAATTATAATCAAAAATTATCTGCTTTACAACACCGTCTGCTTTTTCGCCATTTTTATAAGTATTATACACAAAATCCCCTTTTCTCCCGGCAATATTTAGTCATCTTACCCCGTAATTAATTTTAAACAGTTGTAAATAATGTTAAAGTGATATATACTGATGGTGGGACAAAAAGATTTTTTAAAATTATCGCTAAAGCGACCGCGCTTAGCGCTTAAGTTCCGCAAGCGGAACTCTTTTTATTGCATAGGAAACTGCGTTCCTATGCAATAAAATATATTATGATGTTCGGCCGCCGGTGAGCGGCTGTTTCATCCAGGAGGTGAAGGCGACCCGTGAATAATCCCATTGAAACCTTAAGCAGTATTGATGCCCGCGCCAGCCAGATCATCGACAATGCCGCAGCGCAGAAAAAAGCGCTCGCCCGGGAGTTCGACGAAAAGGCGCAGATCATCTCCCGTCAGATTCAGGAGGATGCCAAAGCCCGTATGAAGGAGCTTGCGAAAACGCTTGATGACGCCAACGCTCAGGAAATTTCCCGACTGTCTTTGGAAGCCAGACGCAATCTCGCACAGCTTGATGCCGATTATACTGCGAACCACGACCACTATGTGCAGGAAATCTTTTCCCGCATTACAGGAGCCTGATACTATGCCAAATGCTCTTATGACTTACAGCAGCATGGCCGCAAAAATCAAAGCGATGAAAGGCCGTCTGCTCGGCGAAGCCGATTACAATACGATCGCTTCCATGCAGTCTGTGCAGGAATTTTTTTCCTGGCTGAAAATGACCCCGTCCTATAATAAGGTCTTTGAGCGCGCGTCCGATGCCATGCACCGCGGCGAGATTGAAAAGCTTTTGCAGCTGGCGCTCTATGATGATTACGCGCGCATCTATACCTTTGCAGGCCCCGGTCAGCGCCGCTTTTTAAAGGTCTATTTCAAGCGCTACGAAATCCAGATCATTAAAACCTTCCTGCGCTTTATATTCGACCACAGAGACATTACCTTTGACACGTCTTTGATCCCGGCACACTTTTCACAGCAGTCGTCCGTCAATCTTTTAGAGCTTTCCAGATGCAAAAACCTGGAACAGTTTTTTGAGGTACTCAAAGGCTCGATTTACGCGACACTGCTTTCGCCTTTAAGGGATATAGAAGGCGCAAGCCTCTTTGATTATGAGCTGTCACTGGACATTTATTTTTTCCGTTATTTATGGAAGCAAAAGGATAAAGTCCTGAAATCCTCTGAGCTTAAAGCGATCACGAAAATCTACGGCACACAGATTGATCTTTTGAATATTTTATGGATTTACCGCTCCAGGCGTTTTTACAATGTGGACAGCGGCCGTATGTATGCCAACCTGATCCCGATCCATTACCGGCTCAACGCGGCTTTTATCCGGCGACTTATTGAATGTGCATCGCTTACGGAATACCTGGAGCTGCTTGGAAAATCCTTTTACGGACGCGCCCTGGCATCCATCGAGCAATCCGCCCGGGATTCAGATGATGCGCTTTCCCGGATATACGGGCAGCTTATGAAAAAGCTTCGCCGTATGGCAGCACGCAAATATCCGTACTCCCTTGCCGTCATTGACGAATATCTGTTTTTGCGCGAGGAAGAAATCAATGATCTGACAACCGCTATGGAATGTATACGGTATGGACTTGACGCCAGCCAGATTTTAAGCTATATCCGCAAGTAAAACATTGGCATTGTTCAAAATGCAGACGCTATAAATAAACATCTTAATGCAAACAATATAAACCTTTTGCGGAATAAAAATGATACACGGAGGTGAAAAATTATGATCGCGAAGATGAAATTTGTCAATATCACCGGTCCTAAAAGCGATATTGACAGGGTGACGCGCGAATATCTCCTGCGATACCCCATTCATCTTGAAAATGCCCTGACAGAACTTGGCGATACCCATTCGCTGACCCCTTTTATTGAGGACAACCCCTACAAGGAGCCGGCAGCCGCCCTGCGGGAAATGGCCAGGCTCGTGAATCATCAGGACCCGGACAGCCTGCCTGCCAAAAAGATCGCACCGGATGTGCTTGACACAGCCAAAAAGCTCATTGACAGCATCACGCAGCACAGCAGCCAGCTGGCTAAAAAGCAGGAAGAGCTAAAGGCCGAGGAAACGCATTATGTCCGGCTTTTAGGCGAGATTGCGCCGTTTCGCGGGATTCCCTTCCCCATTGCCAAAATACTGGACTTTCATTTTATCAAGTTCCGTTTTGGCCGCATTGCCCTGAACTATTTTGATACCTTTTCAAAATATGTCTACGACAATCTGGACACGATCTTTTATGAAAGCAGCCGGGATTCCGAATACGTCTGGGGCGTTTATTTTGCTCCGCAGTCCACCTTCGTCAAGGTCGATGCCATCTTTGCTTCCATGCATTTTGAGCGCATCCGTATTTCAGACGAAGTGACTGCCTCCCCGGCTGAAGCTTATACAGGCGTCAGCAAATCGCTGGAGGATGTCCGCCGCAGGATCACTCAGTGCAGCCTTGAGCTCTCAAACATTTACTATGAGCATCAAAAAGAGATTAATGAAGCTTATGCGGCGCTGCGGGTACTGTGCGACAATTTCGACATCCGCAAAAAGGCGGCCTGTACCCGGGAGCACGCAGAGGTTTTCTACATTCTGTGCGGATGGATGGAAGCTCACGATGCACAAAAGCTTGCCCGGGAAATGGAGGATGATTCTCAAGTCAGCCTTCTTGTGGAGGAAGAATATACTTCACCTACTACAAGCCCGCCGACCCGCCTGAAAAACCGTGGTATTTTTAAACCGTTTCAGATGTTTGTCAGCATGTACGGCCTTCCGGCCTATAATGAGCTGGACCCGACCAAGTTTGTGGCCTTGACCTATGCGTTTATGTTCGGTGTCATGTTCGGCGATGTGGGCCAGGGCGCCTGCCTTGTGATCGGCGGTTTTTTACTCTATCATTTTAAGCATCTGAATATTGCGGGCATTATTTCCTTTTGCGGACTGTTTTCTGTGTTTTTCGGTTTCATGTACGGCAGCCTGTTCGGCTTTGAGCATGTCATTCCGACCATATGGATGAAGCCTATGGACTCTGAAAATATGATGACCACATTGATCCTGGCCGTTGTTTTCGGTGTGATTTTGATCATCGCCGCCATGCTCATCCAGATCATCAACAGTATCCGCCAGAAAAATATCGGTTCCGCACTTGTGGGCACCAACGGACTGACCGGACTGATCTTTTATCTGATCGTCATTTACATCGTTGTCACGAAGCTGCTCCCGGCAATGGGGCCGACACGTTTTATGGCGCTGCTGACCGTACTCATCATCGTGTGCCTGTTTGCCATCGCCTTTGCTGAGCCGCTTAAAGCCCGGATCAACCGCAAACGCTTTACACTTTCCGAGGGCCGGGTCATGTTCGTTACAGAGGCGGTTTTTGAACTGCTTGAAGTCCTTTTAAGCTACATGACCAACTCAATTTCATTTATCCGTGTAGGCGCCTTCGCATTAAGCCACGCCGGCATGATGAGCGTTGTGATGATGCTCTCAGATATTGAAAATTCCACCACGCCGGCCGGTATCATTATCGTCATTTTCGGAAACATCCTGATTTCCGCCCTTGAGGGCCTGATCGTCGGGATTCAGGTGCTCCGTCTGGAATATTATGAAATGTTCAGCCGTTTTTACAGCGGCACCGGACATGAATTTAAGCCGTATGGAAGCTCCGGCAGATAGCCGGACATCCTCAGGATTAACGTATACACGGCCAAACATCTGAGAGATCACCGGATCACAGCCGGATCATTATGCTACATTACATGCAGGAGGATATTTAAATGATTACAAAAATTATACTCGTTGCCGCTCTTATATTAAGTATTTTTATCCCATTTATGGCGTTCCTTCTGGGCGAACGCAAAAAGGGCCGCTTAAAGACGACCCTGGCCATCAACATTACAATGTTTTTCGCGATTCTCGTCATCGCAGACATTATGCTCTTTGGCGGTCAGGCCCATGCGGCGGAAGCCGCTTCACAGGCTGCCGCCTCGTCTGAAGGGCTGCGCTACATTGCCGCCGCGCTTTCCACCGGCATGTCCACAATCGGCGCCGGTATTGCCGTAGCTTCCTCAGCCAGTGCCGCTTTAGGCGCTTTAAGCGAAGATTCCTCCGTTATGGGTAAAGCGCTTATCTTTGTTGCCCTTGCCGAAGGTATCGCGCTTTATGGCCTGCTGATTTCCTTTATTATCCTCGGATAATATAACCTAAGGCGCCGCTTTTAGCGGCGCCGCCACACATGACATGAAACGGTGACCGACTATGAGAATGTATTTAATCAGTGACAACGTGGACACATTGACCGGGATGCGCCTGGCCGGAGTTGAAGGTGTCGTCGTCCATGAACGGGACGAGCTTGGGAGAGAGCTTGCCCGGGTGCTGGCCGATAAGACCATCGGCATCCTGCTCATTACCGAGCTTTTGAGCAGCCATTTCCCTGATATTATTGAGGACATCAAGCTCAACCGGCGGCTTCCGATCGTCGTAGCCATACCAGACCGGCACGGCACCGGAAGAAATCCCGGCTTTATTATGGATTATGTCAATGAGGCCATTGGCGTCAGGGTACAGGAGGAGGGCAAATGACTCTTGAAGAAAAATTAAAGCTTTTTGAGGACTGCGCCATCGCCGAGGCCAGCCATCAAAGCAGCGTTATGCTGGCGCAGTACCGGGAAACGCTGGAACAGATGTATGCGTCGAAAATTGAACAGGCGAATAAAAACGCCGAAAATTATGTAATTACAGAAACTGACCGCATCCAAAGAGAGCACAACCGCGCTCTGTCTATGGAACAAAATAAGATCAAGCGGGACATCGGCGAAAAGCACCATCAGGTGAAGGAAAAAATCTTTGCCGATGTCTCTGCCCGTCTTTTAGAATACCGGAAAACTGCGGATTACTTAAATGCACTTGCAGATCATATCGAGCGGGTCAAGGCGGCTGTCCGCCAAAATCCCACGGATATTTTTGTAGCGCCCGGGGACAGCCATCTGATCCCGGAGTTAAAAAAGCGCTGCGGCGTCGAAATCCTTGTCAGCGAAACAGACTTTCTCGGCGGTATCCGCGCAGTCGTACCCGCAAAAAATATTTTGATCGATTACTCCTATGCTTCTTTGCTGGAAGCAGAAAAGAATCGCTTTATCATCTGATGTAACAGGAGGACACCATGACAACCACTGGAAAAATTTTTGGGATCAACGGCCCGGTCATTTATATTCAGGGCGACCAGGGCTTTAAAATGTCCGAGATGGTTTACGTCGGGAAAAACCGGCTTGTGGGTGAAGTTATCGCCTTAAGCCGGGAACGAACCATTGTCCAGGTTTACGAAGAAACGACCGGCCTGATGCCCGGCGAGGAAGTCACCGGTACCGGTGATGCAATCTCTGTGACGCTGGCGCCCGGGATCATCGGCAATATTTTTGACGGTGTTGAGCGCCCGTTAAGCGAAATCGCCAGACATTCCGGCGCGTTTATCGACCGGGGTATCTCAGTGGAATCACTGGACAGCAAAAAGCTGTGGCCCACTCACATGCTTGTGAAGGACGGCGACGCGGTAACCGGAGGCACGGTCATTGCCTCCGTCCCCGAGACCCACGCGCTGACACATAAGATCATGGTTCCGCCAGACCTTTCCGGAACCTTAAAAAATGTTGTCTGTGACGGTGACTATACGATCCATGACGTACTGGCAACACTCGTGGACTATGAAGGCCGCGAAACACCTTTAACAATGACCCAACACTGGCCGATCCGTGTGCCAAGGCCCACACGCCGGCGCTTTCCGTCAGACCGTCCGCTGATTACCGGGCAGCGCATCCTTGATACGCTGTTCCCCATTGCCAAAGGCGGCACAGCGGCTGTTCCCGGCGGTTTCGGCACAGGAAAAACAATGACACAGCATCAGATCGCCAAATGGTGCGATGCCGATCTGATCATTTATATCGGCTGCGGCGAACGCGGCAATGAGATGACCCAGGTGCTCGAGGATTTTTCAAAGCTTACAGACCCGCGCACAGGCAATTCTCTTATGGAGCGCACCACGCTCATCGCCAACACCTCCAATATGCCCGTAGCCGCCCGTGAGGCAAGCATTTATACCGGTCTGACACTGGCAGAATATTATCGGGATATGGGCTATCATGTGGCCATCATGGCCGACTCCACCTCCCGCTGGGCCGAAGCGCTGCGCGAGCTTTCCGGAAGGCTTGAGGAAATGCCGGCAGAAGAAGGCTTTCCCGCCTATCTCGCATCCCGGCTGTCCGCATTTTACGAGCGCGCCGGTTTTATGGAAACGCTTGGCGGCCTTGAAGGCTCTGTTACAATCATCGGCGCCGTATCCCCTCAGGGCGGCGACTTTTCAGAACCGGTGACACAAAATACCAAACGTTTTGTCCGCTGCTTTTGGGGCCTGGATAAATCGCTTGCTTACGCCCGCCATTTTCCGGCCATCCACTGGCTCACCAGTTACAGCGAATATGTGCGTGATCTGGAACCATGGTATGAGCAAAACGTCGGAAGCGATTTTGTCTCCTGCCGGACACGCATCCTGGCACTGCTCACAAAAGAAAGCGAGCTCAACGAAATCGTGAAGCTCATCGGAAGCGATGTGCTGCCGGACGACCAGAAGCTTGTGCTTGAGATCGCCCGGGTCATCCGGCTCGGATTTTTACAGCAAAACGCCTATCATCCGTCAGATACCTATGTTCCTTTATCAAAGCAGTTAAAAATGATGGAGGTCATTTTATATCTGTACGATAAATGCGCCGCGCTCATCGGCCTCGGTATGCCGATGTCGCTGCTTTGTGAGGATCATATTTTTGAGGAGATCATTGCGATTAAATACAATGTCGGCAATGATGAACCGGAAAAATTTATTGAATACCATAATAAAATCGATCAGTTCTATCATAAACTGATGGAAGAAAACGCATAGAAAGGGGCGGGAAGCCATGTCGATCGAGTATCTTGGATTAAGCAGCATAAACGGCCCTCTCGTGATCCTTGAGGGCGTTATGGGCGCATCCTTTGAAGAAATCGTAGAAATGAAGGTAGATGGCCGGGAAACCAAGCTTGGCCGTATCATTCAGCTGGACGAGGACCGGGCCGTCATCCAGGTGTTTGAAAATACCGCAAATATGTCATTGACCAATACCCACACCCGGCTCACCGGACATCCCATGGAAATCGCTCTGTCTGAAGAGATTTTAGGGCGCACCTTTAACGGTCTCGGCCAGCCCATCGACGGTCTCGGGGAGATCATCTCCGACATCCGCCGGGATGTAAACGGCAAGCCCATGAATCCGGTCAGCCGTGAATATCCGCGCAACTATATCCGCACCGGCATCTCTGCCATCGACGGCCTCACAACGCTCATCCGCGGCCAAAAGCTGCCGATCTTTTCCGGCAACGGCCTGCCCCACGATCAGCTCGCCGCCCAGATCGTAAAGCAGGCGTCGCTGGCCGGCGGCAGCAGCGCGGCTTCGGGCGGCGCAGACGGCCGCAGCAGCGGCAACGCAGCTCCGGGCGCCGCGGACCGTGAACGGTTTGCGGTCGTGTTTGCCGCTATGGGTGTCAAGCATGATGTCGCTGAGTTTTTCCGACGCACTTTTGAAGAAAGCGGCGCGGCTTCTCATGTCGTCACTTACCTGAATCTTGCCAATGACCCGGTGGCAGAACGTATCATCACCCCAAAGGTTGCGCTGACCGCGGCAGAATATCTGGCCTTTGACAAAGGCTATCATGTTCTTGTCATTCTCACCGATATGACCTCCTATGCAGAGGCACTCCGCGAGATTTCCTCATCCAAGGGTGAGATACCAAGCCGAAAGGGCTACCCCGGCTATCTTTACAGTGAGCTGGCCGCTATTTATGAACGCGCCGGCATCATAACCGGCTGTCCGGGTTCTGTCACTCAGATTCCGATTCTGACCATGCCCGGCGATGATATTACCCATCCCATTCCGGACCTGACCGGCTATATTACCGAAGGCCAGATCGTTCTTGACCGCTCTTTGCACCAGCAGGGCATTTATCCGCCGATCAATGTCCTCCCCTCCCTTTCCCGTCTGATGAAGGATGGCATTGGCGAGGGCTTCACCCGGGAAGATCATCAGGATGTGGCCAACCAGCTTTTCTCCGCCTACGCAAAGGTCGGCGAGGCGCGGGCACTGGCATCCGTCATCGGTGAAGATGAGCTGTCTTTGTCCGATAAAAAATATTTGTCATTCGGCAAAGCCTTTGAAAATGAATTTGTCGGCCAGGATATTTTTGAAAACCGTTCCATTTACGAGACGCTTGACATCGGCTGGCGGCTGCTGCGGATGCTTCCGAAGGATGAGCTTGACCGGATCGATACTAAGATTCTTGATAAATATTATGACAGGGAGTGATCGCATGGACCCTAATGAATTTCCCACCAAAGGCAATCTCATGCTCGCCAAAAATTCTCTGGCGCTGGCTCGGCAGGGCTATGATCTCATGGATAAAAAGCGGAACATCCTCATTCGGGAGCTGATGGAGCTGACCGACCGGGCTCAGGATATTCAGAAAGAAATTGACGCCACCTTCCGCAATGCCTATGCGGCACTCCAAAAAGCCAATATCGAAATGGGTATTATGAATGTGGAAAACATTTCCTATACGGTTCCCGAGGAAAACGGCATCCGCATCAAATACCGGAGCATTATGGGCACGGAAATTCCCCTTGTGGAGGCCCCGCCCCCGCAGACATCGCCCTCCTACGACTTTTATCATTCTACGATTGCTCTGGACGAAGCGGTTTACAATTTCAGCCGCGTCAAGGAGCTGACGCTGAAGCTGGCAACCATCGAAACAAGCGCCTACCGCCTGGCTGCCAGTATCATTAAAACACGAAAACGCGCCAATGCACTGCAAAATATTACGATACCCAAATATACTGCCCTTGTCAAAACGATCCAGACAGCGCTTGAAGAAAAGGAGCGCGAAGATTTTACAAGGCTTAAGGTGATCAAAAGCAGAAAAGGCGCCGACGGAAAAGGAACATCATTGCTATGAACGAAATTTCACAAGCTTCAGAACTGGCCGGCTTCTTCCCTTTCTGGGATAAGCTTTCACAGCCAATGAAGGAACAGCTGATCCGCCATGTATCTGTGCGCAAATATCCGGCGAAAACCGCCATCTATCAGGGACGTCAAAACTGCCTCGGGCTGCTTTTGATCCGTTCCGGGCAGATACGGGCTTACATTATGACCGAGGAAGGCCGGGAGCTGACGCTCTACCGGCTTTTTTCCGGGGACATCTGCCTGTTTTCCGCATCCTGCGTATTTAACAGCATCCAGTTTGATATTTTTCTCACAGCCGAGCAGGACACCGAAGTGCTGCATATTCCGCCGGACATTTACAGGGAATGTATTGAACAGTCCGCCCCGGCGGCTCTGTACACCAATGAGCTTATGGCATCCGGCTTTTCCGAAGTGATGTGGGTGTTAGAGCAGGTGCTCAGCAAAAAAATGGACGCCCGCCTGGCTGCATTTCTCATTGAGGAATCCGCCCTGGAAGAAACCGATGACCTGACACTGACCCATGAGCAGATTGCAAACCATCTTGGCAGTGCCCGGGAGGTTATGACCCGGATGCTCAAATATTTTCAGTCCGAGGGCCTTGTCCGTCTCACCCGCGGCCATGTGGAACTGACCGATGTGCCCGGACTTACACGCCTTGCCAAAGACAGCTTAAGGTAGGCTTTGGCAGTTAAAGCCGAACCCAGACAGCTTAAGATAAGCTTGGACAGCTAAAGCCAAACCCAGATAGCTTAAGGTAAGCTTTGGCAGTTAAAAAGCCTCCGGCCGCTTAAGCTATGCTTTGTGTAACAAAGTCACAGAAAAAAAGCCGGCCATATGGTATTCTTTATCCATCAAAAGGAAATAATAAAAACGATTAAACAGGAGTGATTTTATGTCAGTAGTAAGTGTAAACAGCAATAATTTTTCTCTGGAAGTTTTACAGAGTGATAAACCCGTACTTGTTGATTTCTTCGCCACCTGGTGCGGCCCATGCAAAATGCTCTCACCGATCGTAGATGAGCTGGCCGGCGAACACCCGGAAATCAAAGTATGCAAGCTGGACGTTGATCAGAGCCAGGACCTTGCACAGCAGTTCCAGGTTATGAGCATCCCGACACTGATCGTTTTCAAAAACGGCCAGGCTGTCAATAAGGTTATCGGCTTACAGACAAAGGCGGTTTTAGAGCAGCTGATTAAATAAGCCGGCCCACACTATAAAGCGCCTCCCCGTGCACCCCTGCCTGAAATGGCCGGGGTGTTTTTTATTTTTATTTCTACTATTTTTATTTCTGCTTTTATCTTTACTTTTGCTTTTTAAATTGATTAGCGTCGGCGCCCCCGGGACAACACGCCTTAAAACGTGTTCCGCTAAGGAGGCCAAAAACCGCTCCCGCGGGAAGGCTGCTGCGGAAGAAAAAAATATCCCATCGGTCGCCATTTTTCTGAAAAACAGACAAATATCCATCCCTTTCCTGATCCACCTCTGAGGCATCCAGGCAGCACGCTCCGGATGCGCCTTTTTTATAGCCCAAAAGCGTACCGAGCGGATCGTTTTATAATCGATACTGTAAGCTTTATCTTCGGGTACTGCCAATATGAGGCTGTCCCGGGTCCACTGTATATGATCCGGCGCAAGAACATAATGCTTTTGTTTATTCATTCATACTTCATCTCCGTAAAATCTCCTGCAAACAACATAATGTGGATTATGTTGTCTTTTTCATTTCCCGCCACAAATTTGACCGGTCCTTTGGCTTACCATTTTTTGTTACAAAAATTGGCCCGCTCTTTATGGCATTTTTACATGCGTAATAATAAAGCCTTTTGCGAAGGTCATCCGGCAGCGGAATCCTCCGGTATTTCCCTTTATTTCTGATGCTTACGCTGCCCTTTTTAATGCTTTCCACAGTAAAGCAGATCAGCTCGCTGACCCTTATTCCGGTGCAGACAAGTGTTTCTAAAATCAGCTCCAGCTGTGGATTTTTCGCTTTTCGGGCAGCCGCCGCAAGACAATGATAGTCGTGCACACTCATCTCATATCTTTGGTCATCACAGCCAAAGCTCTGCGTCCGCATCAGCTTGAGCTTTTCGCAGTCCCACTGAGCAAATGTCATAAAAACGTTCAGCGCCACAAGCATGGAATTGGCGCTGCGCACAGCATAATGCTCCAGCAGCCATGTTTTATACTGTAAAAGCGCAGACTGGCCGATCTGCTCCGTCCGAACTTCAAAAGTTTTATTCATATCGTTTTTCCCTGCCTTCGTTTTATTTTTGTATGCCTGCCGCAGACAACAGCAAAGAGTTCCACCATCAAAACTCCCTCGCAAAACGCGGCCGCATATACGCTGTCCGGCGCCGTACCACGAGCCGGATCAGCTTCTGATAGACGGAAAAAGCCGAGTGGATTTCTCCAATCGGCTTTTTTATAATTTATTATATGAAGATACTAATTCAGTATGTACAGCTTATGTCATTTCACATTTCTTTCAAGCCATAACAGGTTTCCTTGTCTCGATATAGAGATCGATGTCCTCCACAATATAATTGGCTCCTGTGGTGTGCAAGGCTTCAAAGCAGGAATACACATAGTCCCACACATGGTAACGGGTAAAGAGTTCCGCCACCTGCTTGCCAGTCAAGTGCTTGGCATTTTTATAGGTTTCTACACAATAAATAAGAAAATCGCCTTGCCTGCTCATTTTCACACCTCCTCTGGTATCTCAAAGTTTCCTGTCTTTTTTTCCTCGTCATACATATTGAATAAGGTAAGCGGGCTGAAATGCCATAGTTTAGTATTCTCCTGCTCCAGCAAAGAGTACACCTTGGATTCATAAAAATCTCTGGACGCACTCATTTCATCCACAGGGTAGTTCTCACAAATTAGCTGAACAACCTGGGGAACCAATAAAGTCAAAATCGCTTCAAATTTTTTATCTGACATCAAAATTCCTCCTCAGGTACAGTGCCGACAAACCGCAGATAGGACAGAGCCTTTTCCGTTGTCAACACCAACTGGTTATACAGCTTCTTGATTTTGAGTTGTTCCAGGGTTTGCTCCTTTGTCAGCACGCCTGCGGTGTAGAGTGTAAACGTCCGATATACATCATCATTGGCAACCGGTCCAAAGATAAAATCATAGGCTTCTCCCTCATGATTACCAGAACGATTATCTGATACAAAATCCAGCCACGCTTCTTCCGGCCTATCAAAGCGCAGAAGTGAACATTCAGAAAAGGCCGTATTCTCGTCGATCTCATAAATACTGACCGCCCTATGGCCGTTTTTCCGACGCTTTGTAACCTTATCGGCAAAGCTGATTGCCTGTTCTTTATTAGTTGTGGTATAAAAGCCAAACCCAAAGTCCAAAAAGCGATTTTGCTGGATCAGCTTCGGTTCTGATACAACCAGATTACTGCCATGATATAAAATCATAATTGTCCCTCCAATGCTTTTTCGGCAATCGCACGTTCTTTCCCCTACAAGATGGTACTCAAAATCAAATTCAATTTCCATCACCTATTTCTATTATATACAACAGTATGATAAATATCAATGTTCTGTTGTGTATTTAGGCGGAAGTAGCTTTTCATTTTTACAGAAAAAAGTATCTTCACACTTTATCAAGCCGCACCCTGTCCTGCTTTTATTATTATTCCTTCACTCCGCCCAGAGCGATACCTGCCACGAAAGCTTTCTGGAAAAACGGATATAAGATCATGACCGGAAGCACGCCGATCACGGCCATAGCCATACGGATCGAATTGCCCGGCATCTTGGCCAGCGCCTCCCCGACGCCCGAATTTCCTGCCAGACTGGACAAATTGTTAATATTATCAATAATACTCTTCAGGAACTGCTGCAATGAGTAAAGATGCGTATCATTAACATAATACAAACCGTTGGTCCAGTCATTCCAGTAGCCAAGGCCGACCATCAGGCCGATTGTTGCCAGTATCGGCAGGGAAAGCGGAAGCACGATCTTAAAGTAAATATACAGCTCGCCTGCGCCGTCGATCTTGGCCGCCTCCACCAGCGCCGGATGGATATTGGCCTTAAAGTTGTTTTTGTAAAGCAAAATGTAAAAGCCATTAAAGACCAGCGTTGGAAAGATCAGTCCGAAAATCGTATTTTTTACATGAAACGTCGATGTCCACATCAGGTAGCTTGGCACAATACCGCCGTTAAAAAGCATTGTAAAAAATACCATAAAGCTTAAAACCTTGGCTCTCTTATAATCTGCGCGCGATAAAGTCCAGGCAAGCATCGGGCCAATCAGCAGGCTTAAGCCTGTTCCGACTACTGTTACAATCAGCGTCACGCCATAGGCTCTGAAAATCTTAAGGCCGTTGGAGCTAAACAGATATTCATAGGCATACGTTGAAAATTTTCTCGGGATAAAGCTGTATCCCTGGCTCACCAGCGTCGATTCATCCGTAAAGGAGGAGGACACTAACAGAACAAACGGCAAAATGGCCAGCGCCGCAAACACGGACAAAATGATGATAATGAGCCTCTGGTATCTTCTGTCAGCAGCACTTTTAACACTTGAATCCATGGTGTCATCCCCTTTCTAAAACAATGCATTCTCTCTGTCCATTTTGCGCACCACGAGGTTGACGCAAAATACGAGTACAAAGCCGACAATGGCCTGATAAGTACTGCCCGCAGAGGCGATCGATACATTGTTAAGCACCATCAGGCTGCGATATACATAGGTGTCTACGGTATTGGTCACATCGTACAGCGCGCCGGAATCCAGCGGCACCTGATAAAACAGACCGAAGTCGGAATAGAAAATACGGCCTACCTGGAGCAGCAGCAGTGTGATGATCGTTGACTTAAGCATCGGAAGCGTCACAAAACGGATCTGCTGCCATTTGCTCGCGCCGTCCACCTTGGCTGCCTCATAAAGCTGCTGGTCGATTCCTACGATTGCTGACAGGAAGATAATGGAATTATAGCCCACCTGCTTCCATACATAAATAAACACGAGGATAAACGGCCAGTACTTCGGCTCCTGGTAAAAATTGATCGGCTCATCCAGCATACTGTTGATCATACCAGTTTCATTTCCAAGGAACGCAAAAACAATATACGCCACGATGACCATGGAAATAAGCTGCGGCAGTAAAATACTTGTCTGGAAAAATCTCTGGAGCGTCTTTTTGTAAAGGTCCGACAGACAGATGCCGACGAGCACGCCCACAAGAATACCAAGAAAAATAAATACCGCGTTATACAAAAGCGTATTGCGCGTGATGATAAACGCATCGCTGTCAAAAATACTTCCCCGGTGTGAAAAAAGCATTTTAAAATTTTCCAGTCCGACCCACGGGCTATCCCACACGCCGAGACTGTAATCCACCTTCTTAAAGGCGATCGTAATACCAAGCATCGGAATGTAGCGGTCAATAATAAAGTACATCATGCCCGGCAGCGCCATAAAGTCCAGTGTCGATAAAATTTTCAGCGACCACAGGCTGTATAAGGACGCAATCAGGATCACAGCCATTAAAATCAGGCTGACCAGACATCCGTAACCGATCCCCGGGTCTTTTGCCCGCCGGAAAATATTGGATATATCCATGGCAAATTTAATATTGCATACAAGATTTACCAGGGCGCCCAGTCCGATAATACGGAAGCCGACCCGTGCCTTAAACACCGGAAACAAAAGGCTTCCGATCAGTACAGCCGCCAGCCCGATTAATGACAGGATAAAAAACAGATCCGGCTCGATCACCACCTTGCCTCCGCAAAACGTGCCTCCGGAAATAAAATTCAGTCCGTTGACCGTATAGACGCCGCCATTATAGGTATATTTTGCAAAAGGATTTAAAAACATCACAATGATGATCACAGCCATCACCGCAAATTCCCAGCGAACCCTGGCAGAAGCCGCACCCCTTCCAGAAGTCGCACTTCTGCCAGAAGCCGCGCCTCTGGCAGAAGCGGTTTTACCGGCCTGTACAATGTTGTTTTTTTGCTTACTTATCTTCACATGCTTGTCCTCCCCGTCTGAAAATATGATTTCTCCGCAGCCGGCGCTGCGGCGTTATTTTCATGCTGCCATACCATCTCCGATGCGCCGGCTTACGGTCACTCTCCAATCAGCCGGGCAAGCATCTCATGATGCCGGCGCACCTGCTCCACTTCATCTGCAAGACCTTCATACCCCATATCCTGCTGATCTCTTTGGCCTTCATATTCAGAATCAATATACCCCTCATAGCCGCAGGCCTTAAGATATTTGACCGGATTTTCATAATCGATACATGCTTCCTCATAGCAGCCCGGCTTTCCGGGTATTTCTGTCATATCGTAAAACTTGCCGTGGATGCTGAGAATATATGGAATAATGTCCACAATATCCTCGGGCTGGGAAATCGATTCATGAACAGCCAGACGCTCCATCGATGTAATCGTCATCTCACCGTCCGGATATTTTTCATGGGCCAGATCGACCAGGTCATCAAAGCTAAGCTTATCGCGGTTCTCCACAATAAAGTCCACTTCCTCAGGATATTTTGCGTTTCTGCGCTCATAATCCACAGTGACCTTAGACGCTTTATGCTGGAAAATACCAAAATCCGGCACAAGACCTACAAATGGGCTGCCCGTTTTTTCCTTCAGATCAATGATCTGCTGCACAAGTCTGAAATCCCGCACCGCGGACATACCATATTTATTTTTCTTCTGTGTCCGCTGTTTAATCGGAATCGGGAAATGAATTTCCTTGCCGATACGCACACCATACTTTTCCGCGGTTTCCAGCGCCATCTCAATGACATCGATCGGCACGCTGCTGAGTGTACGCACATTTTCAAAGCCCATTTTAGAGGCAATGATAATATCATTTTTCAAACGCAGCGCCGCTTCCTCATGGTTCATCACATGATCCCGGAACTGATGGACATCCAGAAAGACATCTGCGGTTACAGCCTTCATGTTATAGCGGGCCATTGTATTGTTCCAGTCATAAATAAACTGCTCTGTTGGAAACGGATAGCGCGGGACGATGGAATCCATGATAATCTCAATACCATCGGTGTGAAGGTTGTCGTGAACTTCCCGGATCATATCCTTCCAGTCCATTTTTTCAAAAAACTGCTGCTGCTGATAACTGTATAAAGATACACCGCGCTTAATCGCTGCCGGTTTATTCTGGGACTGCGTATTCATCCGCTCACTCATCATCGTTCCCTCCCTCATTTAATTGAAGTTCGTAGGCAAAAATAAACGAGGATTTGCCGCTCCCCTGACCGCTTCCCGGTACCGGCGGATTCTTCACCCATTCTTCATCCCATGGCGCATAGCCATACTGCATAAGAATCGACTGCTGCAAACGGATTGTATGCATTCCGGGTGCCAGACCGCCGTCTTTTTTTACATGCACGATTGCCTCTGTGGCATAATCCCAGTGCTCCCACACGCATTTTTTCAGTTCCTCAAAGGTTCGCTCACCTTTACCGTTGACCTCAAACGTCTGCGCACTTCTGTCATATTCTACGCCGTCGCACTCGATATAGTATCCGTTATGTAATGAAAGGAAACATCCCCGGTAGTCCGCGATCTTTACCGCGAACTGAAAGCCCACAGCTTTTCCTTCCTTATAATCATTTTTCAAGCTGTCCTTTCGGATCAAAAAATTATCAAACAAAAAGTTCACCCTCTCTGATTCAGATTTTTGGCCGGCCGTATATCATTTTGCCGGTTCCATATCATTTGGCCGGTTTCTTATTATTTCACCGGTTTCATATCATTTTTCCGGTCGTATATCCCGGTTACTGGTCAGGGGGCAGACAACTCTGCCCCCATTCCTCACCGACCGACTGCGGCTTTGGCCGCCCATCCATTAACCGGGTTCGGACTTGCACGCCCGCTCACCAACCGGCTGCGGCTTTGGCCGCTCATCCATTAACCGGACACGGACTTACACGCCCGCTCACCAACCGGCTACCAATTTGCACATCGGATATTTACTGGTTATTTGCTACCCACTCATCCAGCTGTGCCTGATAAGCGCTTACGAGCTCATCGATGCCGTTGGCGGTCAGCTCATCAAGAAATTCCTGATAATAAGCATCGAAGTCTCCGGTGCAGGAGCCGGAAAGAATGGTTGTCTTATATTTTTCAAAAACGTTGATACATGCGGTCAGCGTTGCCTCAAGTCCCGTATTATCCACATTAAAGCCAAGGTATGGCGATACGGCTGCCGCTTCATTGGCTTCCTCCTGAAGCTGGCGGACATTGGCTTCATTTCCGGCCCACGGCGTAATGTTCAGACGGTTGCCGTACAGGAAATCTGCAATATGATACGATACACTTTCAGCGGTTACACCTTCCGGATAATCTGCCAGGCCCTCATCATTAACAACATAGTCCCGGCCTTCGATACCCCAGGAGAGCAGATCGCCAAGGCCGCTGCCCTCGGTGTATAAGAGATTCAAAAACTTAATTGCAGCTTCCGGCTCCAGTGCTGTTACCGGTACACAAAAGCCAAACTTTGTCAGGTTTCCGGTTGTGATCATCGAAGCACTTTCATCCACAGGATTAATAACGATCATATCATAGCCGGTCGTTGCGATCGTTGTCTGTTCACCGCCAACCTCTGTTGTTGTCAGCAGGCCGCAGCCCACGCCGTTTTTCAGAAGTGTTGCGCCAAAATCCTGGGACATTGCCGCATCTTTATAAATAAGACCGTCCTGATACCAGTCATAGGTTCTTCTTAAAACCTCTTTCACGTCCTCGTTAAAGTACATACACTCTACTTTTCCGGTTTCCTTGTTCGCCATGAACATGTTGGCGGAATCGCCGAGGTTATCGTAAACATAGCCGTCCGAGAAATTTTCTCCGGCACACAGCGCAGGATTGGCCATGAGCACGCTGCCGTTGACATCCGCATTGACAAGCCCCTGTCCGGACTGTTCGCTGATTGCCTGTATCGCATCGTGAACCTCGGTCCATGTAGTCGCATTTTCCAAATCCTGTGTAACGCCGGCAGCATCCGCCAGGTCTCTTCGTACCAGAAGCATGGCCTTAAAGGTCAGCGGGCCGTAGTTGCCGACGCCATAAATTCTTCCGTCCTTTGACGTCGCTGCCAGAAGGTCCTCACCGAGTGTATTTGTAATTTCCGGGCCGTACTCATTGAGATAATCGGTAATGTCCATGAGCTGATTCTGCGCCATCATCGTGTTAAATGTCGTACTTGGGTTTGGCGTAAACATCATCAGGTCCATCTTTTCATTGCCCGTAATCATCATTGGCACCTGAGTCTCATACTTTGCGGAATCGACCCACATCAGATCGACCGCCACATTAATTTCTTTTTGTGTAATCTCATTGACGGCTTCCTCGACCGCCTCGGATGCCGATTCGTCCACCGTTCCCAGAGTTCTTAACACAACTGTAATCTCGGTCATTTCCCCGGAATCAGCCCCGTCATCGGAAGCATCGGCCGTCCCTGAATCTACGGAGCCTGAATCCCCGGAGACATCCGCCCCTTCGTCTGTACTGTCCCCCTGAGCACTTGTCTGTGTTGCCTGGCTCTCCGGATTTCCTCCGCACCCGGCAAGCATTGAAATGGCCATTGCACCGGTCAGCGTCAACGATAACAATTTCTTTAACTTCATTAAAAATCCTCCTCCCTTAGGGTTCCTTTGAATAAATGTCTGTGCCGTGCCATGCACGGCGGTTATGGGCTAAAAGCCCTGCTTTTTATGATTGATTCAGATGGAGTAGCATTTCATTGTTCCAGATGGAACAGTATTTCGTTACTCCGGATGGAACAGTTTTTCATTGACCCAGATGGAACAGCGTTTCAGCATTTTTATAGCAGATATGCTCAAGCTCCGTTTTATTCAGACGGCAGTTTTCAAGCTGGGCCACCGCTTCTTCCGTCGGAAAATGCGGATAGTCCGTGCCAAACAAAATCTTATCAACCCCTAAAGCCTCAATCGCACAGGCCATTGTCTCCGGCCGGTAACCGCCGCTGGTGGCGATATACAGGTTTCGTTTCAGATAATAAGACGGCGGATTTTTAATCTTTCCCTGCTCCCACAGTCTGCGGCATTCATAGCCTTCATCGAGACGCTTCAGACAATACGGCAGCGTTTCGCCCATATGTCCGATCGCAACCCTGAGCTTTGGATGGCGTTCAAAAACGCCGTTAAACACCATTCTTAATACGAGTGTCCCGGTCACAAAGCCCCAGTCCCATGTATTTCCCAGGAGCTCCTCGCAGCCCTTAAACGCTTTTATCTGATCTGTCTCCGGACTTCTCGGATGGATAAACAGCGGAACGTCCAGCGCCTCCATCTGATCCCAGAGCACATCGTAGCACGGGTCATCATAGTACGGATAATCGCCAAGTCCGGTCTGACCATGAATGAAACCGCCCACAAAATGCTTTTCAAGAACGCAGCGCTTTAATTCATTCGCTGCCGCCGCCGGGTCCTGCATTGGCAAAACAGCCATCGCTTTCAGCCGCTGCGGCGCCTGAGCCACAAAGTCCTGCGCGATCTCATTGATCTGCGCGGCCATCTCTACTGCACGTCCGGCATCGCGAAGATATTGAACAGCCTGTGCATTGGTAGAAACGATCTGAATATCGATCCCAAGCCGGTCCATTGTCGGAATCCGGTGTTCATTTACCGGCGCGTCAAACAGCTCCTGCAAATATCTGGCCCGCTGATCATCCGCTGTGGCAGGGAACCCGTTCCCCTCCATCGCCTCCTTGTCAAATTGCCTGAATTTGTCGTTTTCAAAGTGTTCTTCAACAGCAATTTTCCTCATTACCCTTCCTCCATTTTTGTCATTTTTGTTATATTATTGCTTGATTTATTTAAATTTTAGTATGTTATGCCCAGTTTTTCCAGAATACAACTCAGATGCAATTCACCACTTTAGGATAAAACTTATCAAAATTTGACAACTTTTATTTAAAAATGCTATAATTAACATATGTATTTACGTCATAATACTGCGCTTTTGCGGTATTCAGGTTTTAGGAGGTGAAAAATGACTATTTTACATGATCTGATCTCGCTCTACAATTCACTGTCTGCCGACCGGGCTTTTCACAGCGTAATTGCCATATTGCTTCAGAATCTGGCGCTGATCCCGAGCCTGTCCCTGGAAGAGACTGCGGAGCTATGTCACACATCCATCATCACGATCAACCGGCTTTTAAAGCAGATCAACTGCCCGTCGTTTCGCGCCTTCAAGCAGCAGCTTGCCGAAGTCATCAATGGATACAGCCGTTACAACCGATGCTGTCCCTTTGACCAGCATTCTTCAGACGACCATCAGGACATCATCCGTTCAGGCATCGAAAATTATTTTTCATATTTTCAAAATGGATTCTGGGATTTCAGACAAAGACTTGATCTGGCACAGATTGAAAAGGGCGCGGATATTCTTCATCAGGCATCGGACATCCGTTTCTACGGCCCGTTTTCTGCCAGCCATGCAAAGAAGCAGCTTCAGGTGGACCTTATGTTTCTGGGGAAAAAAGTCATCTGCTACTGCGATGCTCTTGAGGAAATCAAAGATACCAAAACACTCTCACCGGACTGCGCCGTTATCGCGCAGGTCCTGTCATCCTACAAAAACTATCCGGAGCATCTGCCGGTCATCAAAAATATTCTCTCGGCAGGTATCCCCATGATTATCATCACATCCACCAAAACGCTGAATAATTTCAAAGAAGCCGGCTGCATCCTTACCTTCGCCGGCACAGATACAGCTATGGATAATTATTTTGTCGATATGTTTTATAATTTGCTGTGCATCGCCCATCGGGCAAAATATATCGATTAGAAGCACTTAATGACCGTTGCCCGTCGGATGCCCGCTCGTGCAAGCACGGCGGGTCTTCGCTTCGCTCCGGTCGGTGCAGGGCGCGTGCCACCGGCGCGCAGCACCGCCCTCCGGGCGTATCGCGCAAACGCAGGCAGCCGCCCCCAAAAAAGGGGGGCGGCTGCCTGCTAAAAGAATTGCTCTGCCAGCTCCGTGTCACTCGTATTGAGTATTGTGCCGTATTTAAAAAACGTCCATCTTATATCCTGTGGCGGAAGCCTC
>CASFBR010000144.1 GCA_949292795.1 uncultured Eubacteriales bacterium | reverse complement strand
ATTCATTGTCCAGCCCGTAAGCCAGCGCCGCCGCTGTCGGCTCATTAATAATACGCGCTACATTTAAACCCGCAATTCTTCCGGCATCTTTTGTTGCCTGCCGCTGTGCGTCGTCAAAATAAGCCGGCACCGTAATGACAGCATCGCTGACCGGCTCCCCCAGATAATTTTCCGCATCCTTTTTCAGCTTTGACAAAATCATCGCTGAAATTTCCTGAGGCGAGTATTTTTTCCCTTCAATATCTACTCTGTAATCACTGCCCATGTGGCGCTTAATCGAAGCAATCGTATGATCCGCATTGGTCACTGCCTGACGTTTGGCCGCATCGCCCACAAGCCGGTCTCCCGTTTTTGTAAATGCGACAATCGACGGTGTTGTCCGCGAGCCTTCCGCATTGACAATAACCGTTGGCTGACCGCCCTCCATGACAGCAACACAGCTGTTTGTCGTTCCAAGGTCAATTCCTATAATTTTACTCATCTGTCTCTACTCCTTAATAATACATTCTCGGACCGCAGCACATACTGCTGCCGCAGCATAAATTACATGCAATATTCAGCGCACACAGCTTCAGACATATACCGCCCATATCGTTTGAGGAGGCGCCGTACATCGTTTCCTGTCTTTCCTGATACCATGAGCCGCCCCGTTCAAGCAGCTGCACAAGCTGTGTATACTCCTGACGCTCCGGCGCCATCTGTGAAGCCATGCGGGCATGTTCCAGAGCTGTGACATTATTTCCGGCACCTGAATTTGCGCAGGCGCTGCAGTAATACCACCGGGCATCTCTGTCTTTCATTGAATTTAAAACATTCAGCGCTTCCGGAAAGCTGCCGCTGTTAATGTAATTGATCGCTGCTTTCATATGCGTCGAATCATAGGGATCCGGCTGGATTCTCTGCTGCTGCCCATAACCGCTGTAACTGCCGCCGAATCCGCCGAAGAAATCACCAAAACCGCCAAAATTTCCCCAAGGGCCTTCCTGCCCGCCATAGCTGTTCTGACGATATCCGCCGCTCTGATTTTGATTATATCCGCCTGTATGATAACCGCTGCCTGCGCCGCCCTGATAGCCGCCCTGCGACTTCTCTTTCATAATCTGCTGATAGGCCTGCTGAATTTCTTTGAATTTAGCCTCCGCCTGCGCTTTATTCGGGTTATTAATATTTGCATCCGGATGGTATTTTCGGCTCAGCTGCCGGTAGGCTTTTTTTATTTCCTCATCACTTGCCCCTCTTGAAACTCCCAATATCTGATAAGGATCTGTCATTTTTTATTCCTTTCTGTCTGCATCTGCATGAAAGCGTGCCAGAAAAGCGATATCAAATCACTTTTCTGACACGCTCTGATTCCTAACTTACCTTACAACTTTTGCCCGAACGCGTCAATATGCTGTCCATTAAATAAATCTAAAGGTTTTATAAACACAGATGATTTTATTTCACAAGACCAATTAAATCATTAATGTCTTCTACACCGTGACGGCGCATATATGCCTCAATACCGTCGGCAACTTCCACTGTTGTGTACGGGTTCATAAAGTTGGCCGTACCGACGGCAACTGCTGTCGCCCCTGCCAAAATAAATTCGATGGCGTCATCTGCCGTTCTGATGCCGCCCATACCGATTACCGGAATATCTACCGCATGGGCTGCTTCATAAACCATGCGCACTGCCACCGGCTTAATTGCAGGACCTGACAGACCGCCCGTCTTATTTGCGAGAGCAAAGCACTGCCTCTCAATATCAATCTTCATGCCTGTAATTGTATTGATCAAAGAAATGGCATCTGCGCCGCCGGCTTGGGCCGCTTTGGCCATCACTTTGATATCTGTCACATTAGGACTCAGTTTCATGACTACCGGCTGCTTTGCCTTTGATTTTACAGCCTTTGTAATCGCCTCCACCGCTTTCGGATCCTGACCGAAGGCAATGCCGCCTTCTTTAACATTCGGACAGGAAATATTAATTTCAAGCATGTCCACCGGCGTATCCGCAAGCCGTTCCACAACTTCCAGATAGTCTTCTGTCGTTTTCCCGCAGACATTCACAACAATTCTCGTATCAAACTGTTTTAAAAACGGTATATCTCTCTGAATAAACACATCGATGCCCGGATTCTGAAGGCCGATGGCATTTAACATACCGCTGTAAGTCTCGGCGATTCTCGGCGTCGGATTACCCGGCCACGGCACGTTGGCCACACCTTTTGTAACAACCGCGCCAAGTTTGTTTAAATCAACAAACGCACTGTATTCTTCGCCTGAGCCGAAAGTTCCCGAACCTTCCATCACAGGATTTTTAAACTCCACACCGGCAATGGTCACTTTTGTATTCATTACAATTCAACCTCCTCTGCGTAAAATACAGGTCCGTCTTTGCAGATCCGCTTATTGTGAACGTTCGTATGCGCATCTTTTTCTTTAGACTTGCACACACAGGCCAGACAGGCGCCGATGCCGCAGGCCATCTTTTCTTCAAGGGATACCTGACACTCGATCCCCTTTTCCTCTGCATAAGCTTTAATGGCTTTAAGCATCGGCGTCGGTCCGCAGCTGTAGATCACATCGCCCTCAACATTATTTTCACGGATGGCATCGAGCACATTGCCTGCCGTACCGACACTGCCGTCTTCTGTTGCAATAACCACATCGCCGTACTGTTCCAGTTCTCCGCTCAAAAATGTTTCGCTGTCTCTGTAGCCGACAACGATTGTTTTTTCACAATCCAGCTGCTTAGCCAGTTCGAGCATCGGCGGAATTCCGATGCCTCCGGCCACAAGAACAGCTTTCTTATCTTTCATATAAAATCCGTTGCCCAACGGCCCCATAATTCTGACTTTTTGCCCGGCTCTTAATTTTGAAAATTCCTTCGTTCCTTCGCCGACAACACGGTATACGATGCGAAGGGCACGAAATTCAGTATCCACTTCGCATATACTGATCGGCCGCGGCAGCAGTCTGGAACTGTCGCTGCTGTAAACTGAAATAAACTGTCCCGGTCTTGCCTCATCAGCCATCGTTCCGACAGAAAGCCACATACTGTACACGCCGTCTGCCAGTTTTTTCTGTGAATTCACAGAAACAGTCATCATTTTCGCACTCATTGCTCATCTATCTCCCTTTACTCACATGAAGCCAAAGGCGGCAGTGCGCCTCTGGCTGTTTTATCATCAGTCATTGTTATATTGGTAAACAACTTTTCCGGCGGCGATTGTCGTCATCACTCTGCCAGTAACCGGATAACCGTCAAACGGTGTATTTTT
>CASFBR010000143.1 GCA_949292795.1 uncultured Eubacteriales bacterium | reverse complement strand
CTGCGGAACACCAAAGGAGCTTCTTACCCCGGATTTTATTAAGTCCATCTATGATGTAGACACCGAAATCGTCTATGACCATCAGGGGCAGATGCATATCTTATTTGTTAGCTGACCTTATTTGTTGGCTGACCTTATTTGCTGACGGTTCCTGTTTTTGCGGTATCATTTTTCCACAGCTTCAAAGCCGTATGTTGCTTCCCCTTGCGGCCACCGGGCATCGATGCTGTAAATATATCCCGGCCGGGCTGTAAATGACAGGCCATTGCTGTCCGATGTCACCTCAACATCTGTGCCGTCCGGTATCTCATTCATACTGTTTTCACGCTGACTGGCTTCCCAGCATATGACTGTAATGCTTTCCGGAGTCACTGACGATTCAATCGTCATGACCGTATCACCCTCTAAGGTATGCTCCACAAGGGATTCGCTTTGCAGCACATGCACACTGTCCACAGCCACTGCCTGTGTTTCCCCGTTTTCATCAGTATATTCCCAGGTATAGCCAAACCGGTCGCACATAGCTGCCACAGACGCATTGCTCTGCGAATAGCTTAAGGACAGCTCCGGCGGCTCGGACATATCCGGGGCTGTCAGGAACTGATCTAAAAGCTCCTGATATTTATCCACATAGTCCTGGTTTTTCTCTTCTACCCGTATAAGCTTTGTCATCCCGGGATACTGTCCGGGATAAGACATGGTCATGATCCCATTGCCGTAAATATCAAATACATCGCCGCTGTTTAAATCTTCCGGAGCAATGGCATTGCCCGATTCATCGGTGATGTCCTCCGGAAGCGTCCCGGTAAACGGGGTCTCCTGGTCAATGCTTACAAAAAGGAAGCCCTGATCATTTTTCAGATACACCGCCCGCAGCGGTGTCTGTTCTTCAGTCTCCGAAACGGTCTCACTCTGGTCTTTTGTTTCAGCGGCCGTTTTGGATGTCCCGCCGGCACAGCCCGATAAGATCAGCCCCATCACAAGTCCTAAAATCATAAGAAGCTTTTTCATATCTTTATTCCTCCTGCTATTGTTTACAATACAAATATACGGCTGTATGATCAATCATTAGCATACCCGTTTTAATGGTTTCAATACAGCATCCAAAAAATCTTTTGCGGCAACAGCTCTTTATCGCTTTTTAGTCATTTTTTACAAATGCTGCTATATCCGCGATCACAGTATCATCCACTGTTTTTTCTGTCATATAGGCAGCAGAGCCCTCAGACCTTTCGCCGGGCATAAACAGATGCATCATCCCCGGATAAGAGATAAAGCTCCAGTTTTCCCGGCCGTCATAGGCATCCTTCCACAGCGAAAAATCATCCATGGACACCTGATAGTCCTGCTCCCCCTGAAGCACAAGGCAATCCGCCGTTATATCATTTGCGGCAGCCACAGGATCGTAATGCTCTAAATCCTTCCAGTAATATGCGTAAGCGCCAAAAATCACCGCATCATCCGGCTGTTCATCGATCTGATCGAGCAGATCAAGCTGGGCATAGGACTGCTCCATTTCCTCCTGAATATCATCCGGCATCCTGTTTGATGAATCATAAAAAGAAAAAAGGAAATCCAGCTGCTCTCTCATCAGCACCGACGCCGGCCGCGCCGGCGCTGCCATAAAAATAAAGCCCGCCGGAGAAATACTGCGATCCTTTAAGGCTTCCGCGATCCTTGGAAGCGCTTCACCGCCCAGACTGTGTCCGAGCACATAAATACGCGCATGATCGATCTCATCGCGCCCGGCCAGAAGCTCTGCCGCTGAAACGGCATCGTCCACCGTCTCTTCCTTCAATGTCAGGTCTGTATCGGTGCTCATCTGCGATGCATAAACATAGGTGCGCTTGTCATAGCGCAGTACCGCGATCCCTTTGTCCGCCAGCCCCCAGGCCAAATCTCTGAACGGTTTATTTGGCCCGATTGTCTCATCCATATCATTCGGGCCGGAGCCATGCACAAGAATAACTGCCGGAAACGGCCCTTCGCCCTCCGGAAGTGTCAAAACGCCCGGCAGTTCCCAGCCCTGTGTCCCCTCCACAGGAATCTTCACATCAACCTCTTTAAGCCCCGAAGGGAGAGACGCCAAAGTCTCTCCCTCCGCTGTTTCGCCTGTTGTATATTCCAGGGTAAAAATTCCTGCGATCCTGTTCTGGGCATCGACACTAACCTGGATATTCACATTCTGCACAGAAAATTCACAGGGTACACTATATGATGTATAGCCCTGACTTTCTGTGACGATTGGCGTGCCGCAGCCGCCAAAATCGCCCAGCGCCTGAAGCTGGGTCTTTAGCCCCTCAAAGCCGCCCATCGGTTCCAGAGCGTCCAAAAGCTCCTGCTCGTACGCATAGTCTGTCTCCAGCGTGGATGCATCACCAGTCACAAGCATTTCCACATAAGCCACTGCATCAAAATCCGCCGCATCGGCCGTGCTGCTGTCCGCACCTGCCCCGGCGCCGCTCCCGCTTTCTGCCGCGCTGCTGTCTGCGCCTGTCCCGGCGCCGCTTCCGCTCTCTGCCGCGCTGCTGTCCGCGCCTGTCCTGGCGCCGCCGCAGCCGGTCATTCCGAAGATCAGACATCCGGCCAGCACAAACATGGCCGCTTTCTTTGTGAACATGATTTTCATACTCCCAACTCCCTTCCGGACAGAAGGCCCATGACGGCCAGCATGTCCTGTATGAGCCCTTTTTTAAGCACCGGGCTCCAGCAAGTATTTAAAGAAGCCGTCCATCGCTTCCTTTGTCTTAAATTTGCCGATATAGACCTGATTGCCCATGGCATCCGCCAGCACATCCGGCATCCGCTCATGCATACACAGTGACAGCTTATATTTTTCCAAAATCTGTGCATCACTGTGAGCATAGGAGCGCTCATCTCTGCGTCCGACAAAAGGACAGTAATAATGATCCCCCTTATAATTCTCTGTCATCCGGTCATATACGACCATATCCGCCCAGATTTTATAAACATTCACACTATTGGCATAATTAAGCATATCGGTGGTAAAACCGCCGCTTGGACGCATGTTCACCTCAAGCGCCACAATATCGCCCTTTTTCCCAAGCCCGTCCTGGTCTTTATTCAGCCTGAAAAACTCCAGATGAACAAAGCGGCTCTTCACGCCAAAGCTGGCAATACACCGCCGCCCCGCATCCCGGACATCCTCTTTAAGCTTTTTCTCAATATAATAATAGCTATCCTCCTCGTTGTTCACCGTATCCATGATCGAAACCATAGTCACATTTCCGGATTCAAAAACCGGCTCGCCTTTGCTGTTAATAATCGCGTCATAAGAGCAGATACGTCCGTCAATAAATTCCTCCATGATATATTGTGTCGGCGGAATTTCTTCAAAAAATTTTACCAGCTCTCTGTCGCTGCTTAACTTATAAGTATCGCTGGCGCCGACGCCATTATCCGGTTTAACGATCACCGGATAGCCGACCTTTTGAATAAATTCCCGGGCAGTCTCAAGATCGTCAACCATATGATACCTGGCTGTCGGTATTTGAGCCTGTTCGTAATATTTCTTCATACCGGATTTAAACTTGATACGCTGCATATCCTCATTTTTAAAACCAGTATTAATATTAAAGTCCGTCCGCAGCATCGCGTCCTTTTCCAGCCAGTATTCGTTATTGCTTTCCAGCCAGTCGATCCGTCCGTATTTAAAAGCGAAAAATGCCACCGCCCGGTAAACCTCATCATAATTCTCAAGGCTGTCTACCCGATAATATTCATTGAGATTATCCTTTACATTCACATCCAGCTCATCGTAAGGCGCGTCTCCGATGCCAAGCACATTGACGCCGTTGTTTTTTAATTCCCTGCAAAACTGCCAGTAGTTTGTCGGGAAATTCGGAGAAATAAAAATAAAATTCATAATATATAGCCTCCTATAAAAGGTACGGAAGGAAATAGTTAACCTGCTTAAACCACCAGTCCCAGTCATGATTCACATCATAGCCCCAGTAATCAAACCAGGCGTTAATCCCCTTCATGCGCAGCACATTTTCCAGTTCGTGAGTACTGGCCTTAAGCTCATCCTCCCAGGCGCCCTGACCAACACAAAAGATCATTTTGCGCTCATTATACATACGGATATACGGATGATCCCACGGCATATTCCGCAGATAATCGATGGGCGAATTGTCATAGATCAGCGGTTCCATATAATTGCCGAAGGAGTCCCGGGAGCTGTACAGGCCGCTCAGAGAAAGATTGGCATCAAATAAATCCGGTCTCCGGAAGAAAAAGTTCGCCGCATGCATCGCTCCCATACTGCATCCAAAAGTCATGATGCCAAAAGCCCGGCGGCCGCCGTTTCCGGAAGCATTTTTCTCAAAAATTTCCGGCACCAGCTCATCAACAATATAATGATACCATTGTTCGTGCCGCGCGATCCGCTCATGGGGATTGCCATCTTTGTCAGACCATGTCTCCCCGTCAATCGTGTCCACCGTAAACATCTGGACCCTTCCCTGCTCGATGGACGCCGCCCAGGCATCCAGCATCCGAAAGTTCTCAAAATCATAAAACCGGCCGTTCTGACAGGGAAAATAAATACAGGGACGGCCCCGATGGCCGTATACCTTAAATTCCATATCCCTTCCAAGGCTCTGGCTGTATCGTTTATGATATTCAATGTTCAATCTCATCACTCTCCCTATTAAGTCAAAGTCTCTCTATAAAATCCAAGACACCGCATAAATACAGGAATCTGGCGCTCCCAGCTTGCCTCGCAGTGCTGTCCTCCCGGGACGATACGCATACAGATATTGACCCTGCAGTCGAGGAATGCCCCTGCGGCCCGTTTCAATGCCTGAGCACTTTTTTCATGGTTTTTGAGCTCTTCACTGCCGTAATCCATGTAAATGACCGTGTCCGGATCAAATTCTGTGCTTCGGATCATCTGCGTGATTTTTCCGGGCGCTGTCCACAAGCTTGGCGAGAGCGCCGCTGCCCTGGAAAATATATGATTATAACGGCAAATGCCATAGACGGACATCAGCCCGCCCATGGAGCTTCCGCCAATGGATGTAAATTCCCTTTGAGGCTTTGTCCGAAACCGCCGGTCTACCATAGGCTTGAGCACATTGACCAGCCATTCCATATATTGATCGCCCATCGGTGCAATATGCCCCAGGCCCCGGGCCAGAAAGCCCCACGGCGAATACTCGGACAGGCGGGCATTCCCTTCATGGTTGCACTCCACTGCCACAATAATGAGGTTAAGGCGTTCCCGATCCATAAATTCCTTCATTCCCCAGCATTTACCGTAAGTGGCATCTGCATCAAAAAATACATTATGGCCGTCAAACATATACAGTACCGGGTATCGAGCCGTGCTGCTGTCATAGCCGGCAGGCAGGTAATAATAAATCCTCCGGCATGTATTGCCCGACAGAGGCAAAATCCGGATCATTTCTTTAATAACCATCTTGCGTCTCCTCTGTGCTGTCTTCATTTCCATAAACATAATGGTAAAAATACAGGCGGCATTCGCTCAGGTCCGGGATCAACACGTCCATCGCCGTTCCATCGCTGGCAAAAACACGGACCTCATCATACATGTCATCCGCCGGAATACGGTATGTTTCCAGAGAATCCACGCCCATGGACAGCACATCCACGCCAAGTCCGAGAATCTGAGAATTGGACATATCCGTCGTCATCAGCGGGAACAGTTCATTCATCAGCTCCATCAGCTGAGTTACGCTGATATTTTTCATCTTATCAAAAACTTCCATAAGCACCCGGCGCTGGCGGTCTGTCCGCTCAAAATCACCGTCGCCTACCTTACGGATTCTGGAGTATTCCAATGCCTTCTCGCCATCCAGATGGTTAAGCCCTTCGGTCAGCGTCCAGCCCTTATCTTTATTGCGCTTATTGATATATTCCGCTTCCTTTTCTGTCAGCTCCATATCCACGCCGCCGATTGCATCGATCACGGACTCAAAGCCGTCAAAATTGACAACAACATTCCCGTCAATCTTGATGGAAAAGTTTTTGGCGATCGTTTCGTCCAAAAGCTCCATGCCGCCAAAGGCGTAAGCCGCATTAATGCGGTTATCACTGTAACCTGGAATCTGAACATACATATCACGCATCAGAGAGGTCAGCGCGATTTTTTTAGTGTTTTTATTAATAGAAACAATAATCATCGAATCCGAACGGGTGCGACCTTCCCAGGCATGGCCGTCCTGACCGATAAGAAGGATATTTGTAACGCCTTCCTGCGCAAATGTCTTTGCGTCAGCATCCCACTTTACATCCTCCGGCCACATGATCTCCATACTCTCAGCCATCGTCTCTCCGCTCTCAAAATATTCATCCTCCGGTGCAACAACCGTCTGCTCATCGGCTTCCACACGGTTGATCTTGCCAAGCTGACTTTGCACATAAAGATATACACAGGCGGCGCCGATCATCACCACCGCAGCCAGAATCAGCAGTATAATCGCCCATACCGGCAGACGGCGCCGCTTTTTTTGCTCTTTTGCCGTCTGTTCATCGTCCGCATGATAACTGTCCGTATCTTCAGCTTCAGACTTTTTATAAGTATCTTTATCCTCAGATTCTTTGTTGTTGTGTGATTCGCTCACGCTCCCGCCTCCTTAAACATTTGATTGTTGTTTTTTTGATTATATAGCATTTATAAAAAAAGGGCAAGAATTAAACCAAAAAGGCTCTGACAGATGCTATTGATCTGCCAAAGCCTTATTTCACCATTCAGCCACCGTCCTTCATCTTAGACAATGGTATTTTTCAGCGCTGCCACTGCGCCCCTTCAGTCAGCACCGTCAGCTTTTGGGGCAAAATCTCCACAAAACCTTCTTTAAGCTCCGCACTGACATCTCTTCCCTGAGCCTTAATAATGTGAAAAGGCCCCGGCTCCAAAAGGCAGGTCATCGGAATATGTCCTGCATACACGCCAATCTGCCCTTCCGACGTAAGCATCTGCGCCATCACCGCCGGGCCTTCAAAAAAAATCCCTTCCGGGCATACAATTTCCAGAAAAAACGTCTTTTGTGCCATTTCCAACACCTGCCTGATATACTCTGCTCTGATTCGCAGATTATTTTTAAATCTGATCTGTTCTAATTGCTAACCTGTTCATAGCGGACAAGGACATCTCCAATACTCCCCGCGTTCAAAAAACAATGCTCAGGAACCGCATCATGCCGGCCCTCAAGAATTTCCTTAAAGCCCTGCAAAGTCTCCGGAAGCGGTACATACCGCCCCTCAAGTCCTGTAAACTGTCCGGCTACAAAAAACGGCTGAGATAAAAAACGCTGTATTTTTCTGGCTCGGGATACGATCTGCTTTTCTTCCTGAGACAGTTCGTCCATACCAAGGATCGCGATAATATCCTGTAATTCTTTATATCTTTGTAAAATCTCCTGAACGCCCCGGGCTACCTGATAATGGCCTGCGCCCACAATCCTCGGGTCAAGAATCCGGCTTGTAGATTCCAGAGGATCTACGGCGGGATAAATGCCCTGCTCTACAATATCTCTGGACAGTACTGTGGTGGCATCCAAATGAGCGAAGGTTGTCGCCGGTGCCGGGTCTGTCAGATCATCCGCCGGCACATAAACAGCCTGAACGGAAGTGATTGAGCCGGATTTTGTGGAGGTAATGCGCTCCTGCAGAGCGCCCATTTCTGTCTGGAGCGTCGGCTGGTAGCCTACGGCGCTTGGAATCCGCCCCAAAAGCGCGGACACTTCCGAGCCGGCCTGGGTAAACCGGAAAATATTG
>CASFBR010000142.1 GCA_949292795.1 uncultured Eubacteriales bacterium | reverse complement strand
ATTTCCAGAGAAAATTTTCCGGAGCCTAAAATAAAACGTGAATGAAAGGTGTGACCTCCGATGATCAGATTGTCGTTTGTCATTTGTTGTTCCTCCTTAGTGTTAAAATCCAGCTTTTTAAGTTGACCCAAATCCGGCCTTTAGGCTGCCCAAAATCCGGCCTTTAAGGCTCTTTTAATCCGAGAAGAAGTCTCAGGGCCATATTCGCCTGATGGGCTGCGCAAAGACATGCTCTTGGGGCCATGAGACACAGGCCGTCAGCGATGTCGCTTTCGTTGTCGCCGCAAATATAAAGCCGCTTCATGACACGGTGTGTTTTGATGCTGTTGGCACTGCCATACCCGGCCAGACCGGATGCGGCGATGATTGTCTGCTGGCCGGCCTCAAGCAATGTGTTGACAAGAGCGGCCTTGGCTTCGGGATCATCAAACGCCTCACATACGATGGAGCATTCCTTAAATATATCTGCGGCGTTGCTTTCGGTAATCCGGTGAGAATGAAGCTCAAGCTGTATGTATGGGTTGATGGCATATAGCTGTTGGGCAAGCGCTTCGGTTTTTTGCTGCCCCAGATGTGTGAGCATATAATGCTGACGGTTAAGATTCGACAGATCAACACAGTCAAAATCGGCCAGCGTCAGCGAGCCGATACCAAGCCGGGTGAGCATGACGGCGATGTTGGAGCCTAATCCCCCAAGTCCTGCGATACCGATATGCGCATGCTTTAAGGTTTCGTACACCGGACGGGTATGTCTTTGGATGAGCGCGTCCTCCAGAGCCTCCCGTGACGGTCTGGTCGGTGAAAATGAAGACTTCATCAGCTATTCATCAGCCGCCGCCGACGAAATGAACGATTTCCAGTGTGTCAGCATCGGAAAGCATCGTTGTCTCATAAGCGCTCCTTGGAACGATCTCTCCGTTTCTTTCCACAGCAATACGTCCGCTGTTAAAGCCCTGCCGGGTCAGGTAATCACTTAGGCTTACCGGGGCATGCAGCGGGTCATTTTTTCCGTTAACTTTCATAAAAAACCTCCTAAAACGCACAAAAAGGGCTGCACCCGCGGTGGTGCACCCCTTCAATTAACGTTACCAATATAAACTTGCGTGCTTGAACATTAAATAAATTATCACAAAAACGGGCGCTTGTCAACTGCTGATTCGCTCTGTCAGAGGAATAGGAAGCTGGTTTTCGCCGGCTTTAATCATCCTTGAGTCTCTCGAAACTTTGGGGTATAATAGGAACAAGGGTGGTAAGATGACCATAGTTTCAGTATTTACAGGAGGTTTTATGATGAGATTATTATTGGAAGATACGATGGCACTGGTCGTTGATTTTCAGGAGCGGCTGATGCCGGTTATCTATGACCATGAGGCGCTGGAAAAGCGCAGTGTGACGCTGCTGTGCGGTCTTAAGGCACTTGGCGTACCGATGGTGATGACCCAGCAGTATACAAAGGGCATCGGTATGACCATACCGTCCATTACAGAAGCAGTGGGCAGCAGCGATTACTTTGATAAGATCACGTTTAGCTGCTTTGAAGATGAAGCTATCCGCCGGGAAATGTTTAAGCTTGGGAAAAAGACGGTCATTGTCTGCGGTATTGAGGCACATATATGTGTTCTTCAGACATGTATCGATCTGAAAGCTGCCGGTTACACACCGGTGCTGGTTACGGACTGTATCGGTTCGCGCAAGCCGAAAGACCTTGAGATCGCCCTGATGCGCGCTCAGAGCGAAGGGATCGTGCTGACAACAACAGAGGCGCTGCTGTTTGAACTGACCCGAAAAGCGGGAAGCCCGGTATTTAAAGAAATTTCACGGCTGATTAAGTGATCCGCAACAATCAAAAGGACGGGAGTTTATCGTTCCCGTCCTTCTGATTGCAGAGAAAGTTGCATTGTTATGCAACAAAAAGCTCTGACTAAGCTGCGTACGCGCGCAATAAGAAAATTGTCGCTAAAGCGACTGCGCCTGGCGCTTTAGTTCCGCAAGCGGAAATTTTTTTATTCTTAAAATTCCGCCATTTTTTGCTTTTTAAATTCGGTTGCTTTTGGTTTTAAAAATGTGGTTCTTAAAATTCTGTTATTTTTTATCCTTAAAATTATGAATGTTATCAAGCAGCTGATTTTTCAGCTCCCATAAAGGTCTGGAAAGATCAACATAGACTGTCTGCGGGTTGGCCAGACGGCGGGATTCATCCCAGAGCGTATCCAGCTCTTTTGCGCAGTAAGCCTGGATGTCCATGACGGACGGTGATGTATACACACATTCTCCGTTTTTAAAGATCGGAACAAGAAGCTCCCGTATCGTATAGGAATCCGCTTCCAGATAAGTGCGCTTCCATGTGGCGATGGGATCAAAAATGATCAGTGAATTTTTTGAATCATACTGTTCATCTGCCAGGGCAATCAGATCGCCGCGGATTTTTCCGGTGGCCTTATCATACAGGCGGAAAATCGTCTTGTTTCCGGGATTGGTAACCTTTTCAATATTTTCGGAAACCTTGATCTTTGGAATGAAATTCCCATCCGGTCCCTGTACGGCAGCAAGCTTATAAACGCCGCCAAAAGCCGGACAGTCTTTGGATGTGATGAGATTGGTTCCCACACCCCAGGAAGTGATCTGCGCGCCCTGGCTCTTAAGGCTTTCGATGAGATATTCGTCCAGATCGCTGGAGGCGGAGATGACAGCATCGGTATAGCCGGCTGCATCAAGCATTTTTCTTGCTTTTTTGGAAAGATACGCAAGGTCGCCGCTGTCCAGGCGGATGCCGTAAAGCTTAAATTTGACGCCGGCAGCTTTCATTTCGTCAAATACCTGGATTGCATGGGGGACACCGGATTTTAATGTATCGTAGGTATCCACAAGGAGCAGGCAGTTGTCTGGATAAAGGCGGGCGTAGTTGCGGAATGCTTCAAGCTCGGTCTTAAAGCTCATGATCCAGCTGTGAGCATGTGTACCTTTGACCGGAATATCAAACATTTTTCCGGCAAGGACATTGGAGGTGCCAACACATCCGGCGATCACCGCCGCGCGGGCGCCGTAGGTTCCTGCATCCGGCCCCTGAGCGCGGCGCAGTCCAAATTCCATGACACCGCCTCCGGCTGCGTAAACAACGCGGGAAGCTTTGGTAGCAATAAGACTTTGGTGATTGATGATATTTAAAATAGCCGTTTCCACAAGCTGAGCCTCAATGATCGGCGCTACGACTTTAAGCAGCGGTTCTTTTGGAAAGACGACCGTGCCTTCGGGAATAGCGTAAATGTCTCCGCTGAAATGAAAGTCCGACAGATATTTTAAAAAGTCATCCTGAAAAAAACCGGTAGATTTCAGATAATCAATATCTTCCTGATCAAAGGTAAGGTTTTTGATATAATCAATAACCTGCTCTAAGCCGGCCGTGATGGCATAGGCACTGTGGCTTGGGTTTGTGCGGTAAAACACATCAAAGACGACCGTTTCATTGGAGCCGTTTTCAAAATATCCCTGCATCATCGTCAGCTCATATAAATCGGTAAGTAAACTCAAATTATATCTGCTCATAATTTCCTCTTTTCTGGCCGTACTCGGCCATAATGGTATCCCC
>CASFBR010000141.1 GCA_949292795.1 uncultured Eubacteriales bacterium | reverse complement strand
ATGCGTTTTACGGAGATAAGGAAGTACTTAAGGACCTGTCTTTGGAGGTTGATGACGGGGAGATCATGGCCATTGTCGGCGCCAGCGGCAGCGGAAAAAGCACACTGTTAAAAGCGGTTATGGGGCTGGCGCCGGACCTTAAGATCACCGGCGGCGCGGTTTTGTTTAGTGGCAGGCCGCTGCCTGAAGGGAAAGCGCTCCGATCTTTATGCGGCCGGGAAATGGCCATGGTTTTTCAGAATGCATCGCAGGCGATGGACCCTTTAAAGACGATCGGGCATCTTTTTTATGAAACGGTCCATATCCATGATCCGAAGGCGGCCAGAAAGGACATTAATGCCCGGGCAAAGACACTGATGGACGAGCTTGGACTTAAGGATGCCATTCGCCTGATGAAATCGTATCCTTCCGAGCTTTCCGGCGGTATGAATCAGCGCATTGCCATTGCCGCGGCCCTGATGAACCATCCGCAGCTTTTGCTGGCGGATGAGCCGACCAGCGCCCTGGATGTTGTCGGGACTGCCACCGTCGTGGAATTGCTTGAAAGGCTGCGAAGGTCCGGAAATATGACGATGGTGCTGGTGACACATAATATGGGTGTCGCAGCGCGGCTGGCCGATAAGATCGCGGTGATGCTTGACGGCCATATTGTCGAATGTGACTGCCGGGAGCATATCCTGACAAAGCCAAAGCATCCATATACACGCAGCCTTCTTAAGGCTGTACCTCAAATTAAGACGGAAGGAGCGATACCGGATGGCATTACTTGAGGTTTCGCATTTATCAAAGCATTTTAAAGGGAGAAATACCCATGTGGAGGCTGTCCGCGATGTCTCCTTTTCGCTGGATTTTGGAAAATGTCTCGGTCTGGTTGGCGAGAGCGGCTGCGGCAAAAGTACAACCGCGGCCCTGATTGCCGGCCTGATCAAAAAAACATCCGGACAGATCGACTTTAAAGGCCAAAAAAGAGGGGATATTCAGATGGTTTTTCAAAACCCGGAAGAATCCTTTGATCCTCATTACCGGGTACTGGCCGCTGTGGCGGAAGGGGGCGCTTATATTGGAAAATACCGGAAAAACGAGCGCCTGGCACGGGCCAGAGAACTGCTTTCTTATGTGGGGCTTGTAAAGGAGCACGAAACGAAATATGTTCGTGAGCTGTCCGGCGGAGAATGTCAGCGGGCCGCCATTGCCAGGGCTTTAATGTGCAGCCCGAAGCTGCTGATCTTAGATGAGGCGACCAGCGCTCTTGATGTCCTTGTCCAGCAGCGGATCATGGAGCTGCTTTTGAACGTCAAAAAGCAATGGGGGCCGGCGATGCTTTTTATTACGCATGATCTTGCGCTGGCATCAATGATCTGTGAGGACATTGCAGTCATGCGTGACGGCGCGATTGTAGAAATGGGGCCCACCGAAAGGATTCTTAAAAATCCCCGGTGTGACTATACAAAACTGCTCATTTCAAGTATACTTACTGTGAAAGCCAATTCATAGCTTTCGTCTGTGGTCATGCCGCATGGTTTGCGGTATGCCGGTGACTGTGAAGGAGGATGACGCATGGAGACCCATGAAATATTAGAGAACGTTAAAAATGGAGTGATCTCGGTGGAGGAGGCCGAGCGCTTTTTCAAACGCCAGCCCTTTGAAGAACTGGAGTATGCCAAGCTGGATATGCACCGAAAAATCCGTTCGGGTTTTGCGGAAGTGATTTTTTGCAGCGGCAAGGCGGATGAACATCTTCTTCAGATATTTCGGCGGCTGTATGAGCGTGACGGCGAAGTTTTTGGCACCCGGGCCAGTACACATCAGTATGAATTGATCCGCGAACAGTTCCCGCAGGTGTCCTATGATCCGATTTCAAAAATCATAAAAATAGAAAAAGAAAATAAGGAAAAAAACGGCCGCATTGCGGTGTGCACTGCCGGAACCGCCGATATTCCCGTGGCGGAGGAGGCAGCCCAGACGGCGGAATATTTCGGAAGCTATGTCGAGCGCATATATGATGTGGGTGTGGCAGGAATCCACCGGCTGTTTGCACGGCTTGACCAGATTCAGAGCGCCAACTGCGTTGTTGCAGTGGCTGGTATGGAAGGCGCACTGGCCAGCGTCATTGGCGGGCTTGTGGATAAACCGGTGATCGCAGTTCCCACATCGGTCGGCTATGGCGCTAATTTAAACGGTTTATCGGCTCTGCTGACGATGATTAATTCCTGTTCCAATGGGATTGCCGTAGTGAATATTGATAACGGCTATGGCGCCGGTTATTTAGCAACACAGATCAATCGAATGGGGGTAAAAAATAATGGGTAAAACACTTTACTTGGACTGTCCGTCAGGAATCAGCGGCGATATGGCGGTTGCTGCACTGCTGGACCTTGGCGCGGATGAGACGGTTTTGCGCCAGGCGCTTGAAAGCCTGCCGGTGAGCGGCTATACTGTGAATATCCGGAGGGTTTTAAAATCCGGGCTGGATGCCTGCGATTTTGATGTTGTTCTTGATCAGAACCATGAAAATCACGATCATGATATGGAATATCTTCACGGCCACGAGCACGGGCATGAGCATGACCATAATCATAATCATGAGCACAGTCATGATCATGAGAATGTATGCGGGCACGAGCATGATCATGGGGCTGCATGCGGGCATGATCACGGCCATGGCAGCGGCCATCACCATCATCATGAGCACCGCGGGCTTAATGATATTTTACAGATCATTGCCTGCGGGCAAATGTCAGAAAATGCAAAGGCGCTGGCAGGAAAAATTTTCGGGATCATTGCCGATGCGGAGGCTAAGGCTCACGGACTTCCAAGGGATGAAGTTCATTTCCACGAAGTCGGCGCAGTGGACTCGATTGTGGACATTGTCGCTTTTGCCGTTTGCTTTGACAATCTTGGAATTTCTGAGGTGATCGTTCCAAGGCTGTGCGAGGGGATGGGAACTGTGCGCTGCCAGCATGGTATCCTTCCGATCCCGGTGCCCGCTGTGGCCAACATTGCAGGCGCTTATCACCTTCCGCTGCATATTATGAATGTGCAGGGCGAATTTGTGACGCCGACAGGCGCTGCAATCGTGGCGGGGACAATGACCTCCGGCACTTTGCCGGAAAATTTTACGATCTGCAGGATCGGACTGGGCGCCGGCAAGCGCAATTATGAGCGGCCCAGCCTGGTGCGTGCGATTCTGATCGAGGAGACGTCGCAGGCCGGCAGCGATTGTATTTGTAAATTGGAAACGGATATTGATGATTGTTCCGGCGAAGCGCTTGGCTATACGATGGAACTGCTTTTTGAAGCCGGCGCCAGGGATGTGCATTATATGCCGGTTTATATGAAGAAAAACCGCCCGGCCTATGAATTGTGTGTGATCTGTGCAAAGGAAGATGTGGAAACAATGGAGCAGATCATCTTTGCCAATACAACAACGATCGGCATCCGCAGGATGGCTGTGGAGCGCGCGGTCCTTCCCCGTTCGGTTAAGACGTTCAAAACGCCGTTTGGTGATGCCAGGGTCAAGGTATGTACGGTTCAGGGCGCCTTAAAATACTATCCGGAATATGAGAGCGTCATACAGCTTTGCCGCCGGCACGGCCGGTCTTATATGGAAATGTATCATGACCTTGTACAGGCATGTCAAAGCCCGGATGCCGGCAGTGAGGTAACACCATGACCGGCGGAATGTATAAGCACTGTCCCGAAACGCTTTCATGGGCGGACAAAAGGCAGCGCCTGCTTCAGCTGATGGATGGCTATGCACAAAAGGATTGTGTCATTGCTTTTTCCGGCGGTGTGGACAGCAGCCTGCTTGTCCGGCTGGCCTGTGAGCAGGCGGCCGTACACCATACAACCGTGTATGCGGTTATGATACAGTCTGAGCTCGGCACGGCAGCCGATGCGAAGATTGCGGCCTCGGTGGCCGGACAGGCCGGCGCACAGTTTGTGGTATTAAATATTCATGAGCTTACAGTGCCGCAGATTGCTCAAAATCATGTGGATCGCTGCTATGTTTGCAAAAAGTATCTTTTTAGCCGGCTGCTGGCGTTTGCCCGCGAAAAAAATATCGATACCGTACTTGAGGGAACCAACGCGGATGACCTTAAGGCTTACCGCCCGGGCATCCGGGCCATTCGCGAGCTTGGCGTTTTAAGTCCTCTGGTGCAGGCGCAGATGACAAAGGCCGAGGTGCGCCGTCTGGCAGAAGAATATGGTATCAGCGTAGCCAGCCGTCCGTCTGCTCCGTGTCTTGCAACCCGTTTTCCCTATAATACAAGGCTGACTGTGGAAGCACTGCGCAAAGTGGAGCAGGGTGAGCAGATACTCCGGGAAATGGGCTTTACCCAGGTTCGGCTGCGTATTCACGGAACAATCGCAAGGATTGAAGTGCTGCCGGAACAAATGCAGCAGTTCATGGCCGCAGCGCCAGAAATCGTCCGGGAGCTTAAAGCGCTGGGCTACGATTATGTGACGCTGGATTTGGAAGGCTTCCGCTCAGGAAGTATGGACCTGCATGTCAGGCATGAATAAGGCATTGGCCGGATGAGTGCGCATGTAACGCTTCGCGGCGGTCTGAGCGGATATAAACGGTTCGTAACGATTCTGGAATTTGTTTGAAAATATGCTTGCATTTTGTGTGGTTTTATGGTAAAGTATAACGGTGCGAAAAAAGGGATGGTCCTCTGTTACGAAGTGTATTAAGAACATCTAAGATCATAAGGAGGTTCACACAGGATGAACGAGATTATTAAAAACATTGAAGCTGCTCAGTTAAAGGCAGAGGTGCCGGATTTTAAAGTTGGCGATACAGTAAAGGTATACGCAAAGGTAAAGGAAGGCAACAGAGAGAGAACACAGGTATTTGAAGGAACTGTTCTTAAAAGACAGAATGGCTCCAACCGCGAGACATTTACTGTAAGAAAGTTCTCCAATGGCGTTGGTGTTGAAAAGACCTGGCCGCTCCATTCCCCGACAGTTGAGAAGATCGAGGTTGTGCGCAGAGGTAAGGTAAGACGTGCGAAATTATTCTACTTAAGAGACAGAGTAGGTAAGGCCGCTAAGGTTAAAGAATTAGTTAAATAATTATGAAAACTGGGACAGGTACATTGCGTAGTTGTCCCATTTTTATTAATGCGGCAGTCTTTCGTAAGCCTGCCGCAGCGGATGTGACAGGAGGATTTTTATGGCGCATACGTTTGCGAGAAAGCGCAGAAAGCTTCAAAGAAAAATGAAAGCCATGCGCATCCCCCATAAAATACTGACAGTGACGCTTGTTGTCCTTGGCTTTTTGCTTGCCGCTATGTCAGGCATTATGGCCGGGCGGCTGTTCGGCATGAAGGTGATTGTAGATGCTGATGCCATGGCGCCTGCGATTGAGGAGAATGCCGCAGTCCGTGTCAATAAACTGATTTATAAGGTGCGAAAACCCGGACGGATGGATGTCATTGTCTTTAATATGGGAAAAAATGATACAAGCCGGTATTATGTCCGCCGGGTGGTCGGATTGCCGGGAGAGACCATTCAGATCGTGGACGGCAGGCTCTATATTAATGATACGCCTCTGGAATTTGAATATAATTCGGAATATATTGAAGATCCGGGACTGTGTGCAGAGCCGGTGACCCTTGGAAGTGATGAATATTTTGTGATCGGAGACAACTATAATCACTGTGAGGACAGCCGTTTTGGCGCTGTGGGAAATATCAGCAGCTCTCAGATCGTCGGAAAGGCAGGATAAGCGATGAATATACAATGGTATCCGGGTCATATGACAAAGGCCCGGCGGATGATGCAGGAAGATATAAAGCTGATCGATATTGTTGTGGAGCTGGTGGACGCCCGTGTCCCTATGAGCAGTAAAAATCCGGACATTGATACGCTTGCCGCCGGCAAAGCCCGGCTTGTGCTGCTGAATAAGGCAGACCTGGCGGACCCGGTACAGACAAAGGCATGGGAAGCCTATTTTAAGTCTAAAGGCTTTTATGTGCTGGCATTGGATTCCAGAACAGGCACAGCGGTGAAAAATGTGACAGCCATTATTCAGGAAGCCTGTAAAGAAAAGCTTGAGCGTGACCGGAGACGGGGCCTTATAAACCGGCCGGTGCGCGCCATGGTTGCAGGCATCCCGAATGTCGGCAAATCGACATTTATTAATACTTATGCCGGGAGAGCCTGTGCAAAAACCGGGAATAAGCCGGGGGTGACCAAAGGCAAGCAGTGGATCCGCCTCAACAAAAATGTTGAGCTTTTGGATACGCCGGGCATTTTGTGGCCAAAGTTTGAAGATCAGAGCGTAGGTCTTAAGCTGGCGATGATCGGCTCGATCAAGGACGAGCTTTTAGACTCCCTTGACCTGGCATGGAACCTTGTGGGACTTCTTGTGGAAAAATATCCAGGCTTTTTGAAAAAACGCTACAATATCGATGAGAGTCATGATAAAATGGATATTATTGAGCAGATCGCCAGTGTGCGCAACTGCCGGCTGAAAGGAAATGAACTGGATACACAAAAAGCATCCCGGCTGATTCTCGATGATTTCAGGAGCGCGCGGCTGGGAGCAGTCACACTGGATTTCCCTTGCGTTTAAGGGGGGATATTTATGGAAGAGATAAAAAAAAGCGGCGCCGGGCATTCGGATGCTTTGGATCATGTGTCCGGTCAGGCTGCCGGTGCGGATGACAGCGGCGGCAAAAAAAAGAAGGAAAAGAAAAAAACGGTCGGGCAGGAGATTTTAAGCCTTTTATGTTATCTTGGCATCGTACTGATTCTCACCTTCCTGATTGTTAATTTTGTCGGTGTCCGCACGGAAGTGCTCGGGACGAGTATGCAGCCGACACTTATGAACCGGGATCAGCTTATTGTAGAAAAAGTGTCGTACTACTTTAATGATCCGCAGCGCTATGATATTATCGTATTCCCTTATCCGGAGGAGCCAAGCAAACATTACATTAAGCGTATTATCGGACTTCCGGGAGAGACCGTTCAGATCATTGACGGATATGTCTATATTAATGGGGAGCTTCTGGATGAGCATTACGGAAACGCAGTGATGAATTATGCCGGTGTGGCTGAAGAACCGATTGTTTTGGGCGACGATGAATATTTTGTACTTGGCGATAACCGGAACAACAGTGAGGACAGCCGTTATGCCGCTGTGGGAAATATAAAACGCAGTGAAATTTCCGGGCGCGCATGGGTGCGAATATGGCCGCTGTCCTCCTTTGGTGTGCTGAAGCATCAGTAGATGGAGGATATATGAAACGTATTGAAGATATAAAAGCAGAGTTTGAGGCAGCCGACGCAGCACAAAAGGATGCGCTTTGCCGGATGTATGAAAAAGATACCCGAAGCGGAGTTCAAAGCCTGATCCGACGCACACAAAAAGCAAAGGAAAAGCTTTTAAAGGAATATGACCGCCTTGAGCAAATGCTCGTCTATGAAAAAAAATACAGTACATATACTTATATCTGTGGAATTGACGAGGCGGGACGCGGCCCTCTGGCAGGGCCGGTTGTGGCAGGCGCCGTTATTTTGCCCAAAGATGTCAAAATTTTGTATCTGAATGATTCAAAAAAGCTGACGCCAGCCCGGCGCAGTGTCCTTTACGATCAGATCATGGAGGAAGCCATCAGTGTTGGCATCGGTATGGCAGATGCCGGGCGTATTGACGAAATCAATATCCTTCAGGCGACTTACGAGGCAATGCGTAAAGCTATTGCCGGGCTTTCACATACACCGGAGCTGCTTTTAAATGATGCGGTGACGATTCCGGATGTGGCATTGCCTCAGGTGTCGATCATCAAGGGCGATGCCAGAAGCCTGTCCATTGCGGCTGCCAGCGTCATTGCCAAGGTAACGCGAGACCGGATGATGGAAGGCTATGAGGAGCTTTTTCCCGGCTATGGCTTTGCTGAAAATAAAGGCTATGGTACACGGGAGCACATTGCGGCGCTTCAGAAGCTGGGGCCATGTCCGATCCACAGAGCAAGCTTTATCAAACATTTTATCTGAACAGGAGTTTGCGCGATGTCAAACAAAGAATCTGATAAAGACAAAAAGGCTCAGCAGGGTGTTGCTGCGCCCCGGGCCAATTACCGGGCCCGGGGCGCTTACTATGAGCGCAGCGCTGCCGCGTATCTTATCCGGCAGGGATATGAACTGCTGGAAAAAAATTACCGGTGCCGTCTTGGGGAAGTGGACCTTATTGCCCGGGATGGGAGCTATATTGTATTTATCGAAGTAAAATTCCGCACGTCCAAAGCCGCAGGGCTTCCGTCCCAGGCTGTGGATATTAAAAAGCAGCAGCGGATCATTCGCGTGGCACGCTGGTATTTGATGTGTCATGGGTTTGGGCCGGACACACCGGTGCGCTTTGATGTGATCGGAATATGCGGCGGACAGATACAGCTTTACAAAAATGCATTTTTGGCCTGATCAATCGGTGAAGGAGGCGGATAAAAATGAGTCAATCACTGGAACAGGAGCTTTATTCCCCGGAGGCTCACGTTACTTATGGAAGCTTACGGGTTCCTGTTATTAAATTTAATTGCTTTGAGCAGCTTTCGTGGCTGGCCCACGGCTTTTCCACCCGCCTGGGCGGGGTGAGCCGGGGAGATTTTGAGTCTATGAACCTTTCATTTACCCGCGGCGATGTTTACGAGGATGTCCGTGAAAATTTCAGACGCTTCGGCGAAGCTGCAAAGATTCCATGCGAGTCGATGGTTTTTACCCATCAGACACATACTGTCCATGTGCGTGCGGTTACAGAAAAAGACCGCGGCAAAGGGATTTGCGTACCGCGGGATTTTGAAAATACGGATGGCCTGATCACCGATCGGCCGGGAGTGGCGCTTGTTACATTTTTTGCAGATACCAGGCGCCGGGTCATTGGCGCCAGTCATTCGGGATGGCGTGGCACGGTGGGAAAAATAGGACTTAAAACGGTACAGGCAATGCAGGAGCATTATGGCTGTGTGCCGGAATCACTGACGGCCGTGATCGGGCCGGGAATATGCAGACATTGCTATGAGGTCGGAGCGGAGGTAGCCGATGCCTTCCGCGCGGCTTTTCCAAAGGAAAACTGGGACATGCTGCTGACTCCAATAAAATCCGGAGAAGAAACAAAGGGCTGTGCCCCCTCAGAGGGGAACCGTAAATATATGCTTGACCTGTGGGCGGCCATTGTCCTTGTTTTG
>CASFBR010000140.1 GCA_949292795.1 uncultured Eubacteriales bacterium | reverse complement strand
CCTGCAATGAGATTTTTAATGACCGGGATAAATGAGAACCACATCAGCGTGCTGTAAAGATTCAATGTCGGTGAATCATAGTTAATATGTGCCGAGAGCTCCTCGCCGATGGTCTGGATCGTTTGCTGATGCTTTATAATGTCATCGTTAAGCTCATTAATATACTGGTAGCCGTAGAAATTCATCTTGGCCACAAGCTTTTGCTGACTGATAAAATGCGGGTCTTTTATGATCTGATAATGGAATTTGCCGGCAATGGCCTGAGCCATGTCATTTAAGACCGGGCTGTTATTGACATAGGCGATCAGGGAATCTTTGTTAATATCGGTCTTAAGAACCTTTTCTTCCTTATCAAGGCTCTGGTTGTAGAGCGCAATGCCATAGCGGATGTCCTCAAATTCCTCGTCAAGAATCTCCAGTGTGGCAGCCAGACGGTTGAGCTTGCGCTTGATCTCCATCGGGGGCTCATAAAACGATTTGTAGCCAAGACCATGTTCGACCTCCGCCCATGCATGCTGTAAGACGGTACGGAGCTGGATTTCAAAAAGAATGTCCTGATATTTCTGATATTCTACAAGCTGACAGCGCTCGTCGGTAAACTTGACAACAAGATGGAGCGATGTATAGCCAAATTCAATCGTGTTTACTTTATGCTTTTTTCGCTTGTCAACAATCTCAACAATCTCAAAGGTCTTATCAAGAAGGTCAAAAATCTTATCCACATCACTTTCAAACAGTGTGACAATACGGCAGCCAAGAATATCTGTGATCTCGTCGAGATGATTATACTTGGCCTTGGAAATGACTTTGTTTTTCAGGGCTTCTTCGCTTTTGATCCGCAGAGTCATATTGGATATTTTAATGTGATTCATGTCGATGAGCGTTGTGATGATTTCCCCGACATCATATTTGAGCTTTTTGTAAATTTCCATATTTTGATAGTATTCACTCATAATCGTATCAAGTGTATCTATCATGCAAATAATCGTTCCTTTCTGCCTGAATTTATCTGTGGACATTATAGCATATTTTGGAAGATAAAGCTAATATAAATCATCGCGCCAGGGTGATTTTGCGTAATGCTTCAGCCAGGTCTGCGCATTTACTGCGCAGGCTGTAAGAAAATGATTCAGGAGTGCAAAAATCCCATCGCCGCAGGCGATTTTAAATAGATTTTTGCATGGAATAGTTTAGTTGGCTGAACGGTACATGCCGCTGGCAGCTGCTTTGCCGGAGGCTTGACGGCGTTTTTATGTGTCTGGGCCTTGCCGGGGCGGACAAGTTATTTTATAATAGGAATCATAAAAACGAAAGGATGATGAATGGATGGATATATTGCAGAGATTTTCAAAATATATACAATTTGAGACAACCTCCTGTGAAGCTTCGCAGGAAACGCCGTCGAGCGCCTGTCAGCTGGAACTGGCCCGGTATCTTAAGACAGAGCTTGAGCACATCGGTGTGCCCAAGGTGATTTTAGATGACTATGGGATCGTGTATGGCTGGCTTCCGGCATCACCCGGACATGAAAAATGCCATGCGCTCGGCCTGATCGCGCATATGGATACATCTCCGGCAGCCAGCGGCAGGAACGTACAGCTGCATATTATTGAAAATTATGACGGCGAAGATGTGACGCTGCCGTCCGGAGTAAAGCTTTCCACTGCAGACTTCCCGCATTTAAAAACGCTGGCAGGCCGGACATTGCTGACAACCGATGGAACGACACTGATGGGCGCGGATGATAAGGCCGGGATTGCCGAGATCGTAACGGCCATAGAAACGGTAATCAGCGAAAAAATCCCTCACGGCCCTTTATGCATTGCCTTTACACCCGACGAGGAGGTCGGCCGGGGAGCCGATCATTTTAATGTGGATAAGTTCGGCGCTGACTTTGCCTATACGGTGGACGGAGGCCCGGAAAATGAGCTGTCCTGCGAAACCTTTAATGCGGCATCGGCCCATATCCATATCCACGGTGTGTCGGTGCATCCCGGGGATGCCAGGGATATTATGGTCAATGCCGCGCTGGTCGCATGTGAACTGGCGGGGATGCTTCCGGCCAGCGAAACGCCCAGATATACGCAGGGCTATGAGGGCTTTTATCATCTGGACAGCGTGCACGGGGATGTGTCGGAAGCGGCGATGAGCTATATTATCCGTGACCATGACCGAAAACGGTTTGAACAGCGCAAGCAGGTACTTAAAGACATTGCAGAGTCGCTCAATAAAAAATACGGGCAAAATACCGTCACGCTTGTGCTTGAAGATTCCTACTACAATATGAAAGAAATCATTGACCAGCATCCGCATCTTATGGAAAATGCCAAAGCGGTGATGGAATCGCTCGGGTTAGAGCCGTGCCTGCTTCCGGTCCGCGGCGGCACCGACGGCTCGCGTCTGTCCTTTATGGGACTTCCGTGCCCGAACCTCGGCACCGGCGGCTATGCTTATCACGGCCCGATGGAGCATATTACAAAAGAAGGTATGGAAATGGCATCCAGGGTGGTGCTCGGTCTTATTGAAACGTACGGAAAGGAGTCTTTATGAGCTACGCAGATCAGTTATTTATCAATATGTGCAGGGATGTGCTTGAAAACGGATGCAGCACGGAGGGCGAGAAGGTGCGCCCGAAATGGGAGGACGGCACCTATGCGTATACGATCAAAAGGTTTGGCGTGGTAAACCGCTATGATCTTTCAAAAGAATTTCCGGCGCTGACGCTGCGAAAAACAGCGGTCAAAAGTGCCATTGACGAGGTTTTATGGATATGGCAGAGAAAGTCCAATAACATCCACGATCTTCACAGTCATATATGGGATGAGTGGGCCGATGAGGATGGTTCCATCGGAAAGGCCTACGGCTATCAGATGGGCGTGAAGCATCAGTACCGTGAGGGCATGATGGATCAGGTCGACCGGGTGCTTTACGATTTAAAGAATAATCCGTACAGCCGCCGCATTATGACGAATATTTATGTGCATCAGGACCTTCACGAGATGAATCTGTATCCCTGCGCTTACAGTATGACATTTAATGTGACCAAACGTCCGGGGGAGGATAAGCTGGTGCTTAACGGGATATTAAATCAGCGCTCCCAGGATATTCTTGCCGCGAATAACTGGAACGTGGTGCAGTACGCCGCACTGATGCATATGTTTGCCCAGGTATGCGATATGCAGGTGGGAGAGCTTGTACATGTGATTGCTGACGCGCACATTTACGACCGTCATGTGCCGCTGATTAAAGAGCTTATTTCCCGGGAAACCCATCCGGCACCGGATTTTTGGATAAACCCGGATATTAAAAGCTTTTATGACTTTACAACCGATGATTTCAGAGTCGACAACTATGTGACCGGCCCTCAGATCAAAAATATTCCTATTGCTGTGTGAGGAGGAACGGACGATGAATTTGATTGTTGCTGTGGATAATAACTGGGCGATCGGAAATAAAAATAAGCTGCTGAACAGCATTCCGGAGGATATGAAGTTTTTTCGGACAACGACGACCGGAAAGGTGGTCATCATGGGAAGAAAAACGCTGGAAAGCTTTCCAAATGGTATGCCGCTGAAAAACCGCCGCAATATTGTCATTTCTTCAAAAGAAGGCTATACGGTGAAGGACGCTGTCGTTGTGCCGGGCATTGAGGAAGCGCTTAAGGCGGCTGGCGATACGCCGTCAGAAGATATTTATGTGATCGGCGGGGAGAGTATTTACCGTCAGATGCTTCCTTACTGTGATGTGGCCCATGTGACAAAAATGAATTATGCCTATGAGGCAGATACATGGTTTCCGAACCTGGATCAGGATGATGCATGGGAGCTTGTGGCCCGCAGCGAAGAACGCACCTATTTTGATCTTGAGTATGAATTTGATCTTTATGTACGCCGGACAAGCTATGAAAAAGTAAAGCCGTATATCCAGGCACACTGGATGGACTGATTTAATTTTTATTGAATAGGAGCGCAGCTTACTGCGTAATAAAAAAACGGGACAACATGCATCTGTCATGCTGTCCCGTAAGTTATTTACTGTGAAAAGGCCCGGCCGGCAGCCAGCGCGTGCCTGCACGCAATGACAGCCGGACGTCGGACGGGCCGGACGATCATAAAAATTATTCGATTACCTGAATCCAGCCCTCGGGCGCTTCAATCAGGCCCATCTGGATGCCGGTTAATGTGTCGTAAAGCTTCTTTGTGACAGGGCCCATGGCTTCCATACCGCTTGGGAAGCAGATTTCATGGCCGTGGTCGTTGATCTTTCCGACCGGGGAAATGACTGCGGCTGTTCCGCACAGACCACATTCCGCAAAGTCTTTGACCTCATCAAAGTAAACCGGGCGTTCTTCGACCTCCATGCCAAGATACTCTTTTGCCACATAGACAATGGAGCGGCGGGTGATGGATGGAAGGATGCTGTCAGACTTCGGAGTGACGAGCTTGTTATCCTTTGTAATAAAGATAAAGTTAGCGCCGCCGGTTTCCTCAACCTTTGTGCGGGTCGCTGCATCAAGATACATATTTTCCTCAAAGCCTTCGGCATGAGCAGTCACGATGGCGTGAAGGCTCATTGCGTAATTTAAGCCGGCCTTGATATGACCGGTGCCATGTGGGGCGGCACGGTCAAAGTCACTGACCTTGATAACGATCGGATTGGCGCCTTCTTTAAAGTAAGGGCCTACGGGTGTGGTAAATACACGGAACTGGTATTCGCTGGCCGGTTTTACTCCGATGACCGGGTTTGTTCCGAACATGTAAGGACGGATATATAAGGTAGCGCCGGAGCCGTAGGGCGGCACATAGGCGGCGTTGGCCTTAACGGTCTGAATAATAGCGTCTACGAAGCGTTCCTTCGGGAATACGGGCATTTCAAGACGTTTGGCGGAGCTTTCCATACGCTCAGCGTTTAAATCCGGGCGGAAGGTAACGATGTGCCCGTCAACGGTCGTATAGGCTTTTAAGCCTTCAAAAACAGTCTGTGCATACTGAAGCACACCGGCACATTCATTCAGGGTGATCGTCGCATCCGGTGTCAGTGTTCCTTCATCCCAGGCGCCGTCTTTGTAATTAGATACATAACGCAGATCGGTCTGATGATAGCCAAAACCGATATTTGCCCAGTCAAGATTTTTCTTTTCCATGTCTATTTCCTCCAATCGGATTGTACTTTTGCAGTGAAATCTATACTTTTTTATATTATACAACAGATTTTATTTTTTTCAATCTTTTTTTAAAAGAGTAGTATTTCAACGTTTTAAAGTGATAGCGTAAAATTATTCCGGCTTCAGGACGGCACGTTTCTGTTTTCGCGATTTCAGATGAAAATCTTGATCGGGTGCGCTATAATAAAAATGCATATGGCGGCGGAGCCGGAAGCGCGTTTGCCCCATAATGCTGCTGACAGAAGTTAAAATAGCAATGATGAAATGTTGTGAGGTGGAATCGATGTATTGTTTGGAAAAGTTAAGAGTGGCCGGAGATCACAGACATTTGGAAACCGTGAGCGGAAAGCCGTTTTTCTGGCTGGCGGATACGGACTGGACGGTGCCGATGCGCTTAAAATGGGATGATGTACAGTATCTGATGGATAAGCGGGTGCAGCAGGGCTTTACCGTGCTTCAGATTGTTGCGCTGGACCCGGAGATGGACCCGGGAATGCACACGCCCTGCGGGGAGCCGGCGCTCATTGGCGGCAATCTTTTAAAGCCCAACGAAGCTTATTTTAAATATCTGGACTGGATTATTGATGAGGCGGACAAAAAAGGTCTGTATATCCTGCTTTTACCGGCCTGGGGCCAGCTGGTCGTAGGTGAGGACTGGAGCGGGCGTACCTACGAAAAAACGGTGACCGAAGAGAATGCATGGGCTTATGGCGACTGGATCGGAAACCGTTATAAGGACCGCACAAATATTGTCTGGTGCCTGGGCGGCGACCGCCAGCCCATTCATAAGGGTGTCAGCTATAAAAATGTCTGGCGGCGTATGGCCGAAGGGATCGGGCACGGTGTGACCGGGCTTGATCTGAAATGGAATGTACCGGATGCACACTGGAGTGATGCATTGATGACCTATCACACATGCTTTGAGATGGAAACAGGAAAATATTCGACAATGACCTACTGGGATGATCATGAAGCATGGATTGATTTTATTATGCTCCAGTCCGGCCATGGCGCAGGAACACAGAATTATTTGCAGGTCAAGGAGGAATATGACCGGGCGCGGACGATGCCGGTATTTGACGGGGAACCGACCTATGAGCAGATGCCGTCAAGCTGGCCGGACCCGCTGCCGCTGCATGATGAATGGATCGTGCGCAAACGCGCCTACTGGTCTCTGTTTGCAGGAGCCTTCGGCCATACCTACGGCCATTCATCGGTGTGGTGTACGATCTCTGAAAAGGAACGCTCGAAAGGGCGTCCATATACATGGTGCGAGGCCCTGGACCGTCCGGGGGCCTGGCAGATGCGGGTGCTTCGCGACTTTGTAAGCACGCGCCCACTGGAGCCGATGGTGCCCTGTCAGGACATGATCGGGCACGGGGCAGACTGCGGCGAAGGCTGCCTGGATGACCATCGTCAGGCGTGTGTCCATAAAGACGGCAAATGTGCGCTTGTTTACTTAAGCAGCGGTGGAACAGAGACTGTAAATTTATGTGAGCTCTCAGGTGATAAGCTCCATGTATGGTGGTTTAATCCGCGAAACGGTGTGTGTACAGAGCGAAAGGTTATGGATAATCCGCACACATGGATGCCGTTTACATCGCCGGATGCCGGGAAAGCTAAAGACTGGGTGCTTGTGATCGATGATGCACAGGCAGGCTATGGCCGGCCGGGACGTCCTTTATCTGAAGTGCGCGCCCTGTTTAAAACGCCGGAAGCCGTAGAGGATAAAGTCTTTCCGGGCTGGGAAGATGATGCGCATAGCTGATTTGCTGCTAAAGTCAGGCTCTTATCCGGCCGCATGGCTAAATCGTTACCAAGTGATAATTGACTTTTTTGAATAAATCGATTATAAATAAAACGGGTGAATTTTATACAGCGGAAGGAAAGGAGAACAGACGCTATGAAAAAAGTACCATTTGTCACAAAAGCACAGATTGAAGAAATCGTGAAAAAATATCCGACACCGTTTCATATTTATGATGAAAAGGGTATCCGTGAAAATGCCCGCAAAGTGTATCAGGCATTTTCCTGGAATAAAGGCTTTAAGGAATACTTCGCAGTTAAGGCCACGCCAAATCCGTTTCTTTTAAAGATTTTAAAGGAGGAGGGCTGCGGAACGGACTGCTCATCCTTAACGGAGCTGATGATGTCCGATGTGTGCGGCTTTAAAGGCCATGAGATCATGTTTTCATCAAACGATACGCCGGCGGAGGACTTTAAGCTGGCAGACCAGCTTGGCGCCATCATTAACCTTGATGACATCAGCCACATTGAATTTCTTGAAAAGACGATCGGGCATATTCCCGAAACGATCTGCTGCCGTTTTAATACCGGCGGAGAATTTAAAATCAGCACATCGATCATGGATACGCCCGGTGAAGCAAAGTATGGTTTTACAAGAGAGCAGCTCACAGAAGGCTTTAAGCTTTTAAAGGCCAAGGGCGCAAAGGTTTTCGGACTCCATGCCTTTTTGGCAAGCAACACAAAAACGAATGAATACTATCCGGCTCTGGCGCGGATTCTTTTTAAGACCGCAGTGGAGTTAAAGGAAGAAACCGGCGTAAATATCGCCTTTATTAATCTGTCCGGCGGTGTGGGCGTACCGTATCATCCGGATGAGGAGCCCAATGACATTATGGCGATTGGCGAAGGCGTGCGCCAGGCTTTTGAGGAGATTTTAGTGCCGGCGGGCATGGGCGATGTGGCGATCTTTACGGAGATGGGCCGCTTCATGCTGGCGCCATATGGCCATCTGATTACAAAGGCAATCCATGAAAAGAAGATTTTTAAAGATTATATTGGCGTAGATGCCTGTGCCTGCAATCTGATGCGTCCGGCGATGTACGGCGCCTACCATCATATTACTGTGGCCGGAAAAGAGGATGCGCCGTGCGATCATAAATATGATGTTACCGGTTCGTTATGTGAAAATAATGATAAATTTGCCATTGACCGGATGCTGCCAAAGATTGACATTGGCGATTATCTGATCATCCATGACAGCGGTGCACACGGTTTTTCCATGGGCTACAATTATAATGGAAAGCTGCGTTCCGCAGAGCTTCTTTTAAAGGAGGACGGTTCGGTTGAAATGATCCGCCGTGCGGAAACACCGGCCGATTATTTTGCAACGTTTGATTTTACGGGAATGTTTGACAAATACACAAAGACAGACAAAACAGAAAAATAAGTCATTTTATAGCCGGGGCTGCCGCGCAAAAGGTGATCACCTTTGCGCGGCAGCCCCGGTGTTTTTACGCAGCAGCCCCGGCGTGCATCTGTTCCTGTGCGTTTGTTTTTGCTAGACGAGATTGACCGGTGTGCCATCAAGAAAATGGTTCAGATTATCGAATACGATCTGTGCCCTAAGCTTCATGGATTCAGCGGTGGCAAAGGCTACATGAGGGGTAAGCAGTATGTTTTTGCAGTGGCACAGCGGATGACTGGCAGGAATCGGCGGCTCTGTTTCAAAGACATCGATTCCTGCCCCGGCAAGCCTTCCGCTGTTTAAGGCGTCCGCTAAAGCCTGGCTGTCTACGACCGGACCGCGGGCGGTGTTGATCAGCAGTGCCGATGGTTTCATATGGCTCAGCGCCCGGGCATCGATCAGATTTCTCGACTGCTCAGTGAGCGGGCAGTGCAGCAGCACAATATCCGATTGCTCCAGCATTTCATACAGCGGCAGATAAGTAATCCCTTCGCTTGTTTTATCCGGATGAAATCCATTATAGGCAAGAATGCGGCATCCAAATGCCTGGCAAAGCTTTGCACAGCGCATACCGATGGCGCCGGTGCCGACGATGCCAACTGTTTTTCCGGCAAGCTCAAAGCCGACGATCCCATCTTTGGTCTGACCGTTTTTGCAGCGGTCATGTGCCTGGGGAATGCGGCGCAGCAGCGACAGGATCATCCCGATGGTCAGTTCGGCCACAGATTCTGTAGAGTAGCCGGAAGCGTTGCTTACAAGAATCCCCCGCGCTTTTGCCTGGGCTACCGGTACATGGTCCACGCCGGTAAAGGCGATATTGATATATTTCAGATGGGTACAGGCATCCAGGACTTCCGGGCGCAGGGGCATGTTGGCAAGCATAAGGACATCGGCATCGGCGGCCCGGGCGATCTGCTCATTGAGATCATCGGTGCGCGGATAGGCAGTAAAGCTGTGCCCCGATGCTTTTAAGGGGGCGGTCAGTGTATCCATAAGTGTCTGGTCGATGGACAGTGATTCTAATAAAACAATATTCATGCGTATTCCTCCGTCAGTGTTTTGTATCGATGCAGGCACCGGAAACTTCCGGTGCGCACGGCCGCAGCTGCATCCGTTATTCATATTTGCAGCTGCCATTTACATTTGCATTTGCCATTCATATCTGCATCTGCTATTCGTACATGCTTAGTATAACATGCTTTTACCGGAAAAGAAAAGAGCTGTTGTCAGGCAAGCTCGGCAATCCGGCTGACGCCTACATAAATCTGGCTGATTTTATACCAGGTGGGATAGTCCACCACGCCGGTGGCCGGCAGATTGAAAATTTCCTGGAATTTTTTTACAGCCGCCGCGGTGGCCGGCCCGTAAATGCCATCGGCAGCAATGGTGGGAAGCGCCGGATAATTCCGGGCGATACGGTTGAGCTGCTCCTGCATTTGCAGCACTTTTTCACCTCTGGAGCCGATGGTAAGATCCGTACCCGGCCAGGATGAAGGGATACCGCTGATCTGAGGGGCGGAATTAATGTAAATGGAATCCCCGTAATAATGGCGCAGAATGTCAATGGCAGAATATCCCTGGTCGGCAAGCGCTTTTGAACCCCACTGGCTTAGCCAGCCGGGGCAGGACACTCTCTGGCCGTCGCAGTACTGGGTCAGGATCGGCTGGCGCACATTTGGCCGGGACAGAAAGTTTGTGAAGATATTGTCCACAGCTACGGAGATGTTTTCAAAAATATTCCGGCCGTAGACAAAGCACTGGTCAAAAGCAGTGGAGGATGTAATGGTAAAATTATAGCCCTTGTTCCGGTACCACTCCGTATATACCCGGTTCAGCGCAAAGGACATGATCGCCAATATATTCGCGTAAATAGCAGCCTCAGGCCAGGTGGCGTAAATTTCACTGCAGGCGACGTTTTTTATATAGTCCCGGTAGGAAACATAGTAGTTGGCGGCGCCGGAATCGGATGGCGGGCCGGAATGGACGATGACGGTTTCCGGGATAACGACCCGGCTTAAAACGATTTCGCCGCTCTCATCGACCGGCTTGATTTCCGTCTCGGCAATCTTTGGAGGAAACTCTCCGTAAAGCGTGTGGGGCGGGATCACAATATCCCGGGTGCCCGGCTGATTGGCCTGAGGAGCCAGACGGATATTTTGAAGTGCCGTTTCGCCGGATAAAAGCTGTGTGCCGGACACAGCGATGGGCTCATAGCCGGGGGCCGTGACGGAGAGCGTATATTCGCTGTAAGGCTGGCCGGATTCCGGTTCCAGTGAATAGTCCCGGTTCGGCGCCGGAAGCTCGATGGTTTCCGTCTGGCCGGATTCGTCTGTGGAGAGCTCTTCGATGATCTGATCTGGGTTGCCGGTGTAGGACACCTGGACGGACGCGCCGGGAACCGGCATATATCCGGATGCGGTTGTGAGTGAAACTTTAAGCCGTCCAAGCGGCTGTACGGCAGTCTGGGCCGGCCGCAGCACGGGCTCTGGCTGCGGCAAGGGCTCCATGGCCGAAGGGTTGGTCGTATTTAAAGGCATAGGAAGCTCCTTTACCTGTGCTTTATATTTATTGTATGTCGGACCGGTTAAATATTGCCCTTTAAATTTATTTCAAAAAACATCTTGTATTCTTGAAGGGATTGTGCTATACTTTTGAAAGTTTAAGAAGAGATTAGGTTTACAAAGGGGTGAATCGCATTTTTATTCATTATAAGCCTTAAACCCTCTTTTTTTTTGAAAAAATATGCATTATTTGCATAAATATACGCAAAAAATGCTAACAATATGCAATGACCCCGCGTCGTCGGCTTTATGATGCCGCCGGGCTTTGGCGCTGCTTTTAGAAAGGAACAGGTGATGAAATGAAAGCTTTTTTGATACTGGCAGATGGGCATGTGTTTGAAGGCAGAAGCATCGGCTCTCCCAAGGAAACGATCAGTGAAATTGTATTTAATACATCGATGACAGGCTATCTTGAAATCCTGACCGATCCATCGTATGCCGGTCAGGCGGTTGTGATGACCTATCCGCTGATCGGAAATTACGGTGTATGCGAAGCAGATATGGAAGATGAACGGCCCTGGGCGGATGGCTTTATTGTGCGGGAGCTTTGCGAAACGCCCAGTAATTTCCGAAGTGAGACATCCCTTTCCGATTTCCTGAAAAAATATGATATTTCCGGGATTGAGGGCATTGATACCCGTGCACTGACAAAGCTTTTACGCAGCGAAGGTACGATGAACGGCATGATTACGACCAATGAAAATTTTAATTTGGACGAAATCCTGCCCAAAATTCGGGAATTTAAGGCAAAAGACGTCGTACTGCGTGTGACCTGCGATAAGCCTCAGTTTGTTCCGGCTGCTGTTTCTTCATATGAAGGCGCTAAAGCGCTTCAGGTCGCGCTGATGGACTTTGGCGCAAAGAAAAATATTGCCAGAGAGCTTGCTAAAAGAGGCTGCGATGTGACGATTTATCCGGCAGACACACCGGCAGAAATGATTCTTAAGACTGCGCCGGATGGGATTATGCTTTCCAATGGCCCCGGCGACCCGAAAGACTGTGGCGCAATCATTGACGAGGTGAAAAAGCTGTTCGACGCCGGTGTCCCGATGTTCGGTATTTGTCTGGGACATCAGCTCCTGGCTCTGGCCAACGGGGCGGATACCCGGAAAATGAAATGGGGTCACAGAGGCGCGAACCATCCGGTGAAAGACCTTGCGACCGGACGGGTATATATTTCCACACAAAATCACGGCTATGTTGTGGCAGACCGCACGGTGCCGGAGGGCGTCGCGGAGGTCAGCTTTAAAAATGCCAACGATGCAACAACCGAAGGGCTGCACTACCTTGGAAAGAATGTCTTTACCGTACAGTTTCATCCGGAGGCCTGCGGCGGCCCCCAGGATACCGCGTTCCTGTTTGACCGTTTTATCAATATGATGGAGGTTTGCAAAAATGCCGAAGAAGAATAGTATCAAAAAGGTTTTAGTCATTGGTTCCGGCCCGATCATCATCGGACAGGCAGCAGAGTTTGATTATGCAGGTACGCAGGCCTGCCGTTCCTTAAAGGAAGAAGGTATTGAGGTCGTTCTTGTCAATTCCAATCCGGCAACGATTATGACGGACAAAAACATTGCAGATAAGGTCTATATTGAGCCGCTTGATACCGAGGTATTAAAAAAGATTATTATTAAAGAAGAGCCGGACAGTATTTTGCCGACACTGGGCGGCCAGGCTGCTTTAAATATCGCGATGGAGCTTGCAGAGTCGGGATTTTTGCAGACCCATCATGTCGAAATGATCGGAACATCTTCAGAAACCATTAAAAAAGCGGAGGATCGTCTGGCTTTTAAAGAGACGATGGAAAAGATCGGCGAGCCCTGCGCCCCAAGCGAGGTGTGCACAACACTGGACGGCTGTATTGCCTTTGCAGAAAAGATTGGTTTCCCGGTGGTAATCCGGCCGGCCTACACTTTGGGCGGCAGCGGCGGCGGTATTGCGCACAATATGCAGGAGCTTCACGATATTGCCAGCAACGGCCTGCGTTTAAGCCGTGTGAATCAGGTGCTTGTGGAGCGCTATATCGGCGGCTGGAAGGAAATCGAGTACGAGGTGATGCGGGATAGCTATGGCAACTGCATTACTGTATGTAATATGGAAAATATCGACCCGGTAGGCGTGCATACCGGCGACAGTATTGTCGTGGCGCCGTCACAGACGCTGGCGGATAAAGAATACCAGATGCTGCGCACATCGGCCTTAAATATTATCACAGAGCTGAATATCCAGGGCGGCTGCAATGTCCAGTATGCCTTAAATCCGGATAGCTTTGAGTACTGTGTCATTGAAGTCAATCCTCGTGTGAGCCGTTCCTCGGCGCTGGCATCAAAGGCAACCGGCTATCCTATCGCCAAGGTGGCGGCCAAGATTGCCCTGGGCTATGCGCTGGATGAAATTAAAAATGCAGTGACCGGAAAAACCTATGCCAGCTTTGAACCGGCGCTGGACTATGTTGTTGTAAAAATCCCGAAGTGGCCATTTGATAAATTTGTGACAGCTAAGCGTACATTAACGACCCAGATGAAGGCAACCGGTGAGGTAATGAGTATTTGCACCAATTTTGAAGGGGCGCTGATGAAAGCGCTGCGTTCTCTGGAGCAGAATATTAACAGCCTGCACTACGGAGATTTTGACAAGCTGACGGATGAGCAGCTGCGCACTCAGCTGTACAGCATTGACGATCACCGTCTGTTCTGCATCGCAGAGGCAATCCGCAGAGGCTATACCCTTGAAGAAATCCATGCCATTAATAAGATCGATCTGTGGTTTTTATCAAAGCTCAAAAATCTTGTGGACATGGAGCAGCGTCTGAAAACAGAGCCGCTTGAGCCGGAGCTTTTAAAGGAAGCAAAGCGTCTGGAGTTCCCGGATAAGGTAATCGGCGCCCTTGCTGGTCTGTCGGAAGCCCAGGTAAAGGCCATGCGCTACCGCAATGACATTGTGGCCGCCTTTAAGATGGTGGATACCTGTGCCGCAGAGTTTGAGTCGGAGACACCGTACTATTATTCCTGCTTTGGCAGTGAAAATGAAGTGGAGCGGGATGAAATGCGCAAAAAGGTGCTCGTCCTCGGCTCCGGCCCGATCCGTATCGGTCAGGGTATTGAGTTTGACTATTGTTCGGTGCACTGTGTGTGGGCGCTGAAGGAATGCGGCTATGAGACGATCATTGTCAATAATAACCCGGAAACCGTGAGCACGGACTTTGATATTGCCGATAAGCTTTATTTTGAGCCTCTGACCCCGGAGGATGTGGAAAATATTGTCCGCCTGGAAAAGCCTGACGGTGCGGTTGTTCAGTTTGGCGGTCAGACCGCGATCAAGCTGACGCAGGCTGTCATGAAGATGGGCGTGCCGATTTTGGGAACCGCAGCTGAGGATGTAGATGCGGCGGAGGACCGTGAACTGTTTGACGAGATTCTTGAAAAATGCAAAATCCCCCGTCCACAGGGAACGACGGTGTATACGACCGAGGAGGCATTAAAGGCTGCGAACATGCTCGGCTATCCGGTGCTCGTGCGTCCGTCCTATGTTCTTGGCGGCCAGGGTATGCAGATTGCAGTTAATGATAATGATATTGTGGATTTTATGGCGATCATTAACCGTGAGGTTCAGGAGCATCCGATTCTTGTGGACAAATATCTGGTCGGCAAGGAAGTGGAGGTGGACGGTGTCTGCGACGGCAAGGATGTGCTGATCCCGGGTATTATGGAGCATATTGAGCGTGCCGGCGTACATTCCGGGGACAGTATTTCCGTTTATCCGGCCCAGACGCTTTCCGATGCGATTATTTTACAGATCGAAGATTATACCGCCCGTCTGGCAAGGGCGCTCCATGTGAAGGGGCTGCTTAACATCCAGTTCATCGTCCATGAAGAACAGGTGTATGTCATTGAGGTCAACCCGCGCTCCAGTCGTACAGTGCCTTATATCAGCAAGGTTACCGGCATCCCTATCGTGGATATTGCCTCAAAGGTTATTGTCGGAAAGACACTGGCCGAGCTTGGCTATACGCCGGGGCTGCAAAGAAAGTCGGATTATATTGCCATTAAGCAGCCGGTGTTCTCTTTTGAAAAGCTCCGCGGCGCAGAGACCAG
>CASFBR010000139.1 GCA_949292795.1 uncultured Eubacteriales bacterium | reverse complement strand
GTGTGTCCTTGACATTCACGATCAGATTGCCTCCGATCTCAGAAATCACCGTAACGATCGCTCCGACTACAAATCCAAGATTTTCCAGGAACCGCCGGGTTTCCTCCCGTCCGCCCACGCGCTGTATAATGCTTTCCTTTCCAATCCCTACCATTGTCAAAGGCATATCTCTCATCTTCTTTCTGAAAAATACATTATTTTATGCATCCGCGATATGTTCTCTGCCAATCGCTCTGTCTGAAATGAAATGATCGCCAACGTAAACAACATTGATTATCATTCTCATCTCGTTTTCTACAATAGTTAGTATATTCTAACTTTTGGATAATGTCAATACACCTTATCGATATTTTTTATCAACAACAGGCTCCTATCCCCACCAGTCCGGCAATAGTGTTTTTAGCTGTACGGTCTGTTTTGTATTTATATCGCAAAGAATTTCGATTTGCCCGGCAGCTTCATCGAGCTGCATCATCATCTCACGGCAGGCGCCGCATGGCATCCCCGGTTTTTTGTCCGGCATCACTGCCACAAGCCTTTCGATCTGATGCTCGCCATTGGTGATCATATTGGCAATGGCGTTTCTCTCTGCGCACATACCAAGCGTACAGGCTGTATCAATACATACGCCTGTATAAATGCTTCCCTTCTTTGTAAGAAGCGCAGCGCCGACCTGTCCGGCTTCGATAAAGGGCGAGAGTATCCTTGCCTGCTGTACCTTTCTTGCGGCAATATAAAGCCTGTCCCATGTTTCATCCATACAGGAAAGTGCCTGTGCTTCCGTTTTTTTCACAAAAGCATCCTTTCCGTTACAGTAACCGTCAATATCATAAGGGAAGCGCTGTGCAAGCTCTTTTTTTAACTGCGCATATTGCTCCCGTGCGTTTTTGTGAGTACGCATATAATCCCGAAACGCAAGGTGACGGCTGATGTTGTCCCAGTCATCCATATGAAATATATGAATCTGATGCGTCCGCTCATCGCCGCCCCTGCGCAGATACCGTCTGCCGGCAATCCCAAATTCACCGAGATACTCATATCCAAGCTTCAAAAAATCTCCTGCCTGCGCATCCACCGCTTCAAGGCTGCGGACTGCCGCCATGATGTCGACCACCGGCTTTGCCGCCAGCCCAGGTACGCTGGTGCTCCCAATATGATAAATGGCGATCGCATTTTCCTTAAGGACGGCCATCACCTTTTCTTTCTCTTCCTCATACATAAATGTCCATTGCGGACTGCTATCCACAACAATGACATGCTGCGGCATCATCCATCACGCTCCCTTCATTCATTCTGTGTTTTCATTATACACAAAAAATATCAAAAGGCAATCGGTTTATTCCGCTTTAAGTATCGCCAGGAATGAAGCTTGACGTCTCTTCTGTCCTATGGTAAGATTCCTTTTAAGATAGGAGGCTTTTGTCTATGAAACGTATACGAAGATTTAAAAATGACCCGCTTCAGATCATCGGAAGTATTATCACTGTTGTCGGACTGTGTTTTATCGCCTGGCCGCTGTGGAAAGCCTATTCCGATAAAACAGCCGTGAATTTTTCCTTTTTTGGATTATTTACCGGCCGTCCGGCGCTGATTACCTGGCTTGTAATCATTGCTGTGGGGCTGATCCTTGTGCTGATCACAAAACCTCTTGTACCAAAGCAAAAGAGTCTTGAGGAGCTTGAAAAGAAAAACAAGATATAAAAAGAATCCTGCGCCGGCAGGATTCTTTTTATATCTTGTCTCATCTGAATATCGTTGTTTTTTCTAATGTCTTTCTGAACTTCCCCGGGGAATATTTTTAACGTCTACCCGTTCCACATAGCCCTTCTTCATCTTGTTGCTGCGGGAGATCGCTTTGCTCCAGCCGCCGATCTTATTATAAAGCCAGAATGAATGGGTCATCACCGCTTTGGCCCGGCCCATCTTTTCTTTTGTCGTATTGGGATAGATGCTGCCGCCGCACACAGTCGGCCCGCCCTCTTTAATAAAATGGATCAGCTGCGATTCACATGTAATATTATCGGGAATTTCCGTGTAAGCCAGACCTACGCAGTCCGCCTTATGGGCATCACTGCCGCCGGTTCCCACCAGGTGATAGGAAGCTGCAATCTTTCGCGCCTTTTCATTTACTTCCGCAGGCTCGCAGGCATTAAACACCTCCATAAAGTCGAACTCCCGGAGAATATCCGGATTGCGCTTATAGGCTTTGGCATTCATAAAGCTCATAAACTTTTCCCCGCACGGATGTGCCGGTCCTAAAATACCGCCGTAATTATGAACGATCGGAATAAGCATCTGCACCGGAATCCCCCGCAGCTCTAAAAGCCGCAGCTTAATATTTTCTGGCATGATCACGAGCATATGGCCCGCATCCATCGTATCATACTCAATTCCCTTAAACACACGGAAATCTTCATACTTTTGGCCCCTGATTGCATTTTTCCACTGCCGGAAACCGCCATAGGAATCATGATCTGTCACCAGCATACCCCCAAACCCCTGCTGCCTGAGCAGACGGATATATTCTTCAATAGGCACTTTTCCATCCAAGGACCCTTCTTTTGTATGGCAATGCATATCAATCTTCATAAAAAACAATCTCCCTTCCCTGAATTGATTCTGTGGGACGGTTTAATAAGCGCAGCCGTTTTTTATAATGTTAAAACAGGGCAAACGTTTCAATCGCCCAGGCAACTCCGTCCTCTTCATTCGTTTTTGTGACCGCATCCGCCGCCTGTTTGATCTTATCCTCAGCATTCCCCATCGCCACGGAAAAGCCGGCAGCAAGCATCATCGGATAATCATTGCCCGAATCGCCGCATACCATGATTTCACTGCGTTTAATACCAAGCAGCTTCCCAAGAGCCAACAGGCTGCTCCCCTTATCGCAGCCGGGCGCATTGATTTCCATGTTAAACGGCGAAGCGCTTGTAATATTAAAGTCCGGGAACTGTCCGCGCAATGAAGAAAATGCCTGATCTCTTACTTTCATATCCCCGAATATCATATGAAGCTTCTCCGCCGGATGCTCCTGAGTACGCATAAACGCTGCCAGATCCGCTTTTGGAATACGGGTACGGCGGATATATTCGAGCAAGCCCGCAGGTACAAAGGCGAAATTCTGAGCATTTTCATAATTTTTCTGATCTGTATAGCAAAGCCCTTCCATGTACGTTTCCGCCAGTCCGGGAAATGATAGCATCCTCTCGATAATCCTGGCGGCAAGCTCCTTTTCAATACAATTTTCGATGATCCGTTTACCGCTTTCCAGATCATATACCGCCGCGCCGTTGCTCGTCAGCGCATAGCGCACACCGGGGATATTCATAAAATCTTCAGGGAGACCGCCTTTTGGCCTGCCGGTCGCCGGAAGCACGATGATCCCCCGGTCGATCGCAGCCCGGATTGCACGCAAAACGCCCGGTGTGATCACCTTATCATTATTATATACCGTTCCATCTAAATCCAACCCGATCATACGGATATTGGGGTGCTGCTGTGTCATTGTACGATTCCTCACAATATTCACTAAATATTTTCGATCTGCCAGTCGATTGCTGCCACACCATGACTTTCAAGGAACTGGTTTGTCCTGCTAAACGGCCGGCTCCCGAAAAATCCCCGAAACGCGGATAAGGGGCTTGGATGCGGCGATTTTAAGATCAGATGCTTTGGGTTCGTAAGCATCGGGATTTTCGACTGTGCCGGACGCCCCCATAAAATAAATACAATCGGCCGGTCCTGCGCATTCACTGCCGTGATCACAGCATCTGTAAACTGCTCCCAGCCATGTCCCTGATGCGAGTTTGCCTGATGGGCACGCACAGTCAATACGGTATTGAGCATCAAAACCCCCTGCTCGGCCCATTTTTTCAAATATCCGTTATTGGGAATATAACAGCCCAGGTCATCATGAAGCTCCTGAAAAATATTTACAAGAGACGGTGGCAGCTCCCGCACTTCAGGCTTCACAGAAAAGCTTAAGCCATGTGCCTGATTCACATTATGATAGGGGTCCTGACCTAAAATGACCACCTTTACTTTGCTAAGAGGGGTCAGATGAAATGCATTAAAAATATCGTCCGCCGGCGGATAAATAATCCGCGTACGATATTCTTCCCGTATAAACCGGTAAAGCTGCGCGTAATAGGGCTTCTTAAATTCTCCTCCGATGGCCGTCAGCCAATCGTTATCAATCATTGACATAAACTGTACTCCTTCTCTCACAGACGAACCGAAACGCCCCGGCTGTGAAGATATTTTTTAAGATCACAGATTTCCATTTCTTTATAATGGAATAAAGACGCTGCCAGAACAGCATCCGCGCCGCCTTCGGTCAGGGCATCGTAAAAATGGCTCATCTGACCGGCGCCGCCGGAGGCGATCACCGGTATCGATACATTGTCCGCGATCGTCCGTGTCAGCTCCAGATCATAGCCAGCCTTTGTCCCGTCGCAGTCCATGCTTGTCAGCAAAATCTCACCGGCGCCGCGGCGGTTGGCTTCCATAGCCCACTCCACAGCATCCAGACCGGTATCAATGCGGCCGCCATTTTTATATACGTTCCAGCCGCTGCCATCCTCACGGCGCCGTCCGTCAATGGCCACAACAACGCACTGGCTTCCAAACTTATCTGCGGCCTGGCTGATGAGCTCCGGCGTATTAATCGCAGAAGAATTGATTGAAATTTTATCTGCACCTTCCCGCAAAAGCGCGCGGAAATCATCCACCGTGCGTATACCGCCGCCCACAGTAAAAGGAATAAAGACCTTCTGGGCCACCGCACGCACAAGCTCCACAACCGTTGCCCTCTGATCTGAGGAGGCTGTGATGTCCAGAAATACAAGTTCATCTGCGCCCGCCTTATCGTAAGCCGCCGCGATCTCCACCGGATCGCCGGCGTCTTTTAAATTCACAAAATTCACACCTTTAACAACTCTCCCTCCATGGACATCCAGGCAGGGAATAATTCTTTTTGTAAACATGGCGCCTCCTATAATGATGCAAAATTCTTAAGTATCTTTAATCCCACTTCACTGCTCTTTTCCGGGTGAAACTGGCAGGCAAACAGGTTTCCATGCTCCACTGCGGCATCAATATCCACACTGTAAAAGGTTCTTGCCGCCACATCCTCTGAATTTTCCGCCTTCAGGTAATATGAATGGACAAAGTATACATAGCTGTCCTGAGGGATGCCTGCAAACAAACGGCTTTCCGGGCGAATCCGTATAGAGTTCCATCCCATATGCGGAATCTTTAAGCCCTCTTTTGACGGTATACGCAAAATTTCGCCTTTTAAAAGTCCAAGCCCCGCCGCGCCGTCACTCTCATCGCTTCGGGAAAACATTAGCTGCAGCCCCAGGCATATTCCAAGAAACGGTATATTTTTATCAACGACCTCATAAATTGTATCGACAAGCCGGTATTTATGAAGCTTATCCATGGCGTCGCCAAACGCGCCTACGCCCGGCAAAACGACCTTATCCGCAGAAAGTATACGCTCCGGCTCCCGCGTAATGACGGCCTCCTCGCCAAGAAACGCAAATGCTTTTTCAACACTTTTCAGGTTTCCGGCATCATAGTCTATAATTGCGATCATGTCTCTAACACTCCTATTTGCACATACTATTGTGTTTTATATTCTGTTTTTTCAAATATTATCTTATTTCATCTTACCATTAAAGATATGTTTTTTCAAGACAGCCGCAATGTAATCGCTGATAAGTATCCCCGTATATCATCGGTACCACGATAGAAGCCATTGTTTTATGCCATCATGACCATACATTCTTTTTCGCAAAAAGCTATGCCATATTTAATGATTTTCTTCATTGCCCGGTGCCTCAGCCCCTCCGCATACTTTCTATCTTCAATCTGTTTCAGTGCTTTCATGCAGGCTGCCTCCAAATTTCCATCATCTGCATACTTCAGCTCGATAATTATACCTATTTCCTCAGGTGTCCGGATGGAAATGTCGCTGTATCCTTCTCCTGTTTCTGCGTTTGATTGAACCAGCCAGCTGTCCTGACTCTGCAAGAGACCTAACAGCATCCCATGATAGAAGTTTTCCTTCATATTTCTCCGCACAGCCGTGTCTCGCACACTAATAGAATTCCACAAATAGTCGTGGAGCAGCTTTTGGATCGTGACTACGTCCTCCTTTGGAAATGCCCCACAAAAACGGTTAATCCTCACGGAATCTGCCTGGGTCGTTTCTTCAAACCAGTCCTTTATCAGATCAATGAACAGCTCCCTTACCTCCCGGTTCGGCAGTGCCAGCTCCATCTGTTTTCCCGGAAATCTTCTACGGCAGGTTAGGTATCCCGCAGAATAAAGTACGCTCCAAATATTATCAATGGCCCCTTCTACATCCCTGTATGTCAATTCCTGACGAATCGTTTTTATAATGGTTTCTCCATTGATCAGACGCTCAACTTCATATCGTGTCGTCTGATTTGCCTTTTTTAGCAAGCGGCGAATCAAATCATTTCCGCTGGTGTTGGCCCAGTAGTTTTCCGGGTCTGCTCCCGAATCTGCCAGCAATTCATCACAATAATTTATTACATCCCAGGGGCAATACATATCTGTATCTCCAAAACGGTATCCGTCATACCAGTCACTAATCACAGCCTTATAAGAATACAAGCCATAAAATTTCAGTAATTTATCCACATCAGCATTAGTAAAGCCAAAAAACTCATCATATCGAATGTCCGAGATCGTGTGTACTTTCAGATTATTAAGTCCGGTGAATATACTCTCCTTTGAAATCCGAAGACATCCTGTAAGCACCGCAAAATACAGGCTGTCATTTGTCTTTAGAACATTGCCGAGCAGGTTACGGATGAGAGTCACCATATCCTCATAGTATCCTCCCTGGAATGCCTTATCAAGCGGCACATCATACTCATCAATCAGCAAAATGGTTTTTTGTCCATAATGTCTGGCTAAAAGCTGTGAAAGTGTCTTCAGACTTGCAACTGCCACGTCATCTGTCATATCATAAAGCGCCCGTGTCACTGTTCCTACCTTAATCAGACGCTGATAGGAAATCTTTTCCATATCTGAAAGCTTCTTGCTTTCAAGCAAAAACTGAAATCTCATCGCTTCATTTCCAATAACGGTACGCAAAGCTGCGGATGCCGACTCAAAGCATCTTCCGTCCACACTTTTCAAACTGATAGAAATAACAGGAAATTTTCCCATATATTTTTCACACAAGAGCTTTTCCTGCATGATCTTTAGCCCGTCAAACAGCTCCGGGCTGCCCCCTATCTCAAAAAAGCTCTTCAGCATGCTCATATTAAGAGACTTTCCAAACCGTCTGGGGCGCGTAAACAGGTTTACCTCCCCCCAGTTTTGTAACAATTCCTTAATGAACAGAGTTTTGTCTACATAATAAAAATCATTCGTCATGATTTTTTCAAACCCGTCGATACCGATGGGAAGTTTCTTTCGCACCTCATCTACACTCCTTTCCAGTGTCAGTTTATGCCATCACTTTACCATGAAGCCACAAAACAGTCAAGTTTGCACGTTCTTGAGTTTCCGCAGAATTATCCTCACTGGAAAAATCTACTGCGTCCTGTTATTCACAACTTTAAAAAAATGCCTAAAATATAAGGAATCCTGTTCCTTTTTGGTGTAAAATTATGCTGTCCACACAAAAACCTTACTAAGCAAAAAGAAAGAGGATTCCTTATGACTCATTTTACATCAAATACCTACCAGTTGAAAAGAAAAATTTTAAATTTCGCTAATAAAATTTCCCGGAAACTTACGAAACCAAACAGGAAGTTCACCGCCAATATGACTTACGGTATCTTAGCTTCCCAAAGCTGTCTGCTCACCGATACTGCCGACCATCTTCATGAGCCCTCCAAAAAAGTAAATGTTGTAGATCGCCTCTCCAGGCATCTCAAAAAAGGCACACCGCCCCTGGCTGCAGCAGCTTATTTCTAACAGGTGAAACAGTACATTCTAATAATTTCTCTGAAATATACCCCTATTTCGATAAAAATGAAAATATGCAGCAATTTAGCTATACCGAGCGGTTGCAAAAATGGACCTGCTTTATCGTAAAGTATTTTACTTTACGATTTTCTACATTTTCGTTATTTTTTCTTTAGTGTTTTTTAATTTTTATTTCATTTTCACCAATATTTCTCTTCTGCCTTACAGAAAGTGATCGATATTGTTTTGAAATTCAACATATTTTTCTTATTTTCTTTGTGATTTTTGAAATCTGTATAAAGGCTGAAGCAAAAGAAATATTTGCAAAGGCTTCTGTTTTATAATATGATAATGCTGTCAACCATTTTTATTTCTTTAAGGAGGACAACTATGAAGGCTACATTATATGTGGAATATGGCCAGAATCAGAGAGAGGATAAGGCTCTCGTTTCCCGGGCCAAAGAGATTTGGGTCAATGCCGGAAATAAAATCAAAGATATTGATACATTAAATCTCTATGTTAAGCCAGAAGAAGATTCTGTTTACTATGTTGTAAATGATGATTTCTCCGGCAAGTTCAGCCTGACAACACTGGAAGAGGCATAATTTATACGGCATCGTGAACATCATAAAATACATAAAGTCATTAAAGCAGGAGGCTGGCACACTATTTTCGTGTGTCAGCCTCCTGCCTGTAGTCATCCCTTTTTATCCTTTTTCTTTTTTCAGCCACACTTTCGCCGTCCGCTCTCCGATCTCATGAGTATTCGTGTGCAGCACCGGCAGCCGCTTTAAAATAGTCTTTATAAAAATCAATATACTCCTGTTCGGACATCCTTGCTTTATCGTCAAACATCTGCTGCGCATGAGTCCCGTTATTAAACCGGAACTGTTTTGTCCCGCTGGTCACTGCCTGGTAAATAATTTCTCCCATTTGTTCCGGCTCAATGGGATCATAGTGGCTTCCGGGATGTCCTGGAACTTCCCCGTCAACAATCTTCATCGTTGCCGGAAGCTGCTGTTCAAAAAAGTACTTATATTCCGGCAGATAACTGTTTAAAATCTCCGTACCGGTTGTTCCAAGATTCGACTTTACGCCCGTAGGCTCAATCAGCTTAACATCGATGCCAAAAGGAAGCAGTTCCATCAAAAGCGCCTCCGACATACTTGCAATAGCAGCTTTCGTCATACAATAGTAGTCCAATCCCGGATGGATAACCTTGCCGTTGGCAGCTCCCATATTAACAATCGTCCCCTTGCCGTTTTGACGCATATGCGGAAGAAATGCCTTTATGACCATGATGTAGCCTAACAGATTGACTTTTAGTATTTTTAAAATCTGCTCATAAGTGCCGCATTCAACCGGCCCTAAAAGCCCGATTCCCGCATTATTCATGACAACATCCACTGTTCCAAAATCCGAAATGACCTGTTTTGCAACTTCAGGAATGTTTTCGTAATCCAAAACATTCAATGGATAACATTTAATATTTTTGATATACTTTAAATCCATATCTTCATTTATATCTAGTACCGTCCCCGCAACATTCCAGCCATGCTGTGCAAATACCTTTGCGGTTCCGTAACCGATACCGGAAGATACACCAGTAATAAAAATCGCAGGCATCTATTATTCCTCCAGATGTTCATAAGGCTTGGGCAGCGTTTCAACTTCCAGTGACGGCCCCCGGCCTCTCCAATAAGGTTCATACGAATCCGTTTTATAGCTGGGCGGTATCAGTCCGCCCGGTCCGGGATTCTTTTCTTTTCCCATGACGCTCCAGGATACATAAAAGATTGCTTTTACATCATCAAGCATATGAAAATGCAGCCATTTCCATCCGTCCTTTGTCTTTACAAACGTTATGTTATACGCATCAAGGAACCACATGGAAAGCGGAGGTTTTCCCGGAGGGGACGGAAGCACTTCCAGTCCGTTGGTCAGCCAGTAGCCTTTTGCCGTCATTCCATCCCCGGCAACGCATATAAGCGGCGTATTCAGCGGATGCAAATGGGCCGTTCCCGGCTGATTATTATAATCATGGTAAATCTGAAACATCTGATAAATCTTTGTCCGGCCTTTATAAACGCCGGTGCTTCCAAGCTCCGCTGTTGTGCGCGGATCGTCCAGTGCAAAGTATTCGTATGTTTTTCCATGCTGTGCATAATAATGATAGGACGCATATTTATTCATCAAATTTTGAATATCCACATAAGACGCTTCGTTTCTGGCATGATGAAGGGATATTTCACTTTCTTTTACGCTTTTAGCTGCAAGCGCCAGAATATCATCTGCCGTGCACTGTGTTTTTTCAATGAAATCCTGCATCTTAAAACCGCCTTTCTAAAAATGATTGCAAAGACATTCATAAGTTTCATAAGGCTCCGGCGTATCGAGATTCTTCTGGGATTTCCGGTCTGACCGGAAAGGAAGATGGCAATCCGCCGGCCGGGTTGGTTTTGGAAACGTGTCAAATTCCGGATAATCCGGTTCCACTGAATAATCGCCCCAGGATTTATGATAGCGGCCGCGCATTTCCTCACAGACCGTCATCCGCAAAATCTTCCAGCCGCAGTCTGTATGTATAAATTCTACTGCGAGTTTATCATTTATCCACATATCCGCTGCCGGGGCATTTGGAGCCTTCGGATTTTTAATTGCTTCAAGCCCGTTAATATACCACATTGCCCAAGCAGTTTTTCCATCACCGGCAATTTCTATAACCGGCGATGTCAGCATCATTATCCGAAACGTTCCGGGAAGGGCATGATCCGCCAGATTCAAAAAATAAGCGCTGACCGCTTCTCTTCCCTCATAAATGCCTACATCACTGCGCTGAAAAACAATCTGTCCGGTATCTGCAAAAAACGGCATCAGACATCCATACTGTCCGCCGGAATATAAGATTGCAAATCTTCCCATGGCATTTTCAATTTCGATGCGTGCCATCCGCTGACTTATGATCGCTTCCCGCGCCTGATTTTCCCCGCGCAAAATGGCGGTCTTTTCGGCAATTTTATCATTCGTTTCAACAATCTTTTGAATCTGTTCTAGCATACTTTCACCCCGCTTGCTTCATTTCCGGCACTGGCTTTATCACCGGCATTTGCTTTGCTGCCGGCGCCTTCTTCATTGTCATCATAGGTTTTATAGGCACAGGGAGGCTCTTTGTGCAAATACGGTTTCCGCTCCGCCGTAAAATAATTTTGATCCGGTACGGTGTATGACGGTTCCGGCGCATCAGCATGTATGATACGATCATGTTCTTTAAACTCGCTCCAGCTTTGTTCATAAGGTGTCTCAATATCGTCATAAATCGTCAGATGCCATATTTTCCATAGGCCATCCTCTTTAATAAATTCCATATACCAGGGACCGATCTGCCACAGCGAACAGGCAGCCTCATGGGTATCCATCCAGTTTCCCGGTGCCACTGCAAGCACGCCTTCCGATAAAAACATTGCCTTTGCCGTTTTATTATCCCCGGCAACCTCCACCACCGGCGTAGTCAGCTCGTGTTCGATAAAACAGCCTTTGCTGCCGCCAATCTTCCGGTAATAGTCCACAAAATAGGCTTTTAACTGTTTTGCGCCTTCGTAAACGCCGTATTTTTCAATCACAGCTCTTGTCCCTTTTGTTTTCAGCGCAAAGCATTCATACGCATCCTCAAATAATCCGCCTTTTAGGGAGAGAACGAAACGGGCGGCAATATTGCGCACCTCATGATCGCTCTCCATGCGGGCAAGAACACGTTCCTGCATTTCCCTGACAGCTATTTCCTTTTTAAGCTCTGGAATGAGCTTTTTATTCAGCCGGCTGTTTTGTTCCTTTAGCTTCTCCTGAATCGTCTCATTCGTCCAGGCATCGATGACCTGGACAATGTTATCCGTATTAAACGTTTGCTTTTTTTGATCCATTTTCTCATCTCCATTGTCATGATCAATAAATAATGATGCACAGCAGTGTTGTTAAACCAGCATAAATCAGAGGAATGATCACTGTACTGTAAAATACATATTTATAGCTTTGTTTATGTGTCGTTCCAAATACCTGCAAAGAGACACATACATTTGTGCAATGCGGCATGGAATCCAATGTCGACGCAGTAACCGTAGCAATTCTGTGAACCGCATCCATGCTGACATTGCTTGCCGCAAGCGTTGGAGACAACGCGTTTAAAACCATCGCCAGGGCTCCGGTGCCATTCCCCATACATGCGGCTAATAATGCGACACCGATAAAGGTCAGTAAGTACGGGCTTACATTCAGCGATAAAATTCCTTTCAGCAATGCCTGAAATGCAGCGGTGTTCTGAACAACTGCGCCAAATCCGGAAATAAAGCCAAGCATGATCGCCAGAGGAATCACAGCCGTCGTACCGCTGGAAATTTGCCGCAGCCAGATCGTACGATCCACATATTTAAAATTAATGACCAGCGCCCAGATTGCTGTAATGACTTGTGCTAGAATTACAGCCTGTGTCGCATCAAATCCCAGTGCCTTAACCATGGAAAAAACAAAACAAAGAGCAAAAAGAAGAACGATCGTTACAATGGCTGTCCAAAATGGCGGTGCTTTCTGTTCTTTTGAATCGTTTTTGCCGCCAGGCATCCCATCGGGCATCCCGGCAGCCAGCTCAAAGCCAAGCTGATGTTTCTTACAGTCCTTTAACATCCAGTAAACATACCCAAGCCCGAGCGCAGTCGCGCACACAAAGGCAAAAATACCAACGCCGGCACCGGCATAAATATTAGTTCCCAAAATCGTTGTCGGCAAAATATTCGGTGTCACCGATGTTCCCGGCAGACAATACGTTACTGCGTTATATGCGACCATCATAGCGATCAGGCCAACTCTTCTTGGAATATTGGCTTTCTTTAACAGGCCCAGTGCGATCGGAGCGACGATAAACTGGTAAGACCCTACCCCAAGAAAATTCAACAGCCCTGTCATAATGAAAATAATGATCGGTACGGAATTATCGCCAAGCAAACGGATGATCCCGTTAGCCAGAGCGTCTGTCGTATGAGTTACTTCCAAAACTGCTGATAAAAGCCCTCCGATAACGATCAGCAAAAGAATCGAGCTCATAAATGTGATCGCCTGGTTCATGAACGTATCAAAAATAGCTGTTCCAAGGCCGCCCTCACATGTAATTCCAATAATCACTGCCGAGATCAGACAGGCGATTGTCGGGCTCAGACCTTTATAAGCCAGTATAATAAATACAGCGATCCCTACAATAATCGCGATTGCAGATACAACTACACCCGTCATACTACTCCTCCTTAGTTTAACGATTTATTTCCAGAAATGCATTTCCTTATGACTTCATTATAACCGTACCAATTTTTGTCCACAAGCAAATATAATCCACCTTCTTGTCAACTAAAAAGGAGACAAGTTTCCTTGTCTCCAAAAGATTATTCCAGTCATATGCAAAAGTCACTCCGGGCATATGCTCAGTTTATTAAATTCATCGAGGAACGCCAGCACTGGCGTATTTTTTTCATTATATCTCCAAATACAGTAAAGCTCCAGTTTACGGTTCAGCGGATAACTGACCATCTGATTCCCCATCGTAAAGGAATCCAGTTCCGTGCAGATTGTAAAGCCAAGCCCGAGCTCCACCATAGATTTCATGGAATCACGGTTTGGGGCCAGCCGCACATCACTCAGCTCCAGGCCGTGCATTTTCCATTCGTTTTTAAAATACTCCACACCGTTGATCTGCGGCAGCATATCCTTTGTGATAAAACACGGCTCATTTTGAAAATCTACTGCCCGAGCCCCCAAAATGGCCAGCGGATGTTTTCTGCTGACGAGCAAAACCGCAGACAGCATCTTAAAAAACTGCTGACAGACCGTATGATCGTCACAGGTCAGTTCTTCAATGGGCCGCTCAAACGAGATTACCACGTCCAGACGGTTATCCAGCAGCTTTTGCAGCAGCTCTTTTGCTTCATACCGCTCACATTCCAGTTGGAGCGTCAGTCCTTCTTCTCGGCATTTTTCCACTGCCCGGTACACCTGCTCTTCAAGAACCATATCATAGGGCAGGCCGATGCGCACTCTGTTATTTTGCTTTTCGATCATCGAGCGCGCAAGATAATTTGTTTTTTCCCACTCCTTCAGCGTAGCCTTAAAAAATGTATGATACAAAATACCAACCTGTGTCAGGCGGACGCTGGCCGTTGTCCGGTCAAACAGCTTCATTCCCAGCTCCTTTTCAAGCTGCGCGATCTGTTTGCTCACCGCCTGCCTTGTCATATACAGTTCTTCAGCCGTTTTTGTAAAGCTGCCGTTTTGTGCAGCAGCCAGAAAGCATTGTACGGCAGTTTCACTGATCATCCTTCGCCTCCATATCTGCCGCCTCAATGCCATTGGTCGCATCCAGTTCAAACCAGAACTCCACACCGTTGTCATGGTTGATAACACCATACCGCTGACCTAACAGCTCCATGCTGGCCTTAACGATGGAAAGGCCGACACCGCTTCCGCCGTACTCGCGGGTGCGGGCCTTATCCACTTTATAAAACTTACCCCAGATTTTCGACAAATCCTCCTCTGGGATCGGCTGTCCGGTATTAAATACACTCACCCGTACATGACCGTCCTCTTTTGTAATCCGGACTTCGATTATGCGCTCATTATCCACATGATTAAAGGCATTGGACAGGTAATTATTAAAGACCTCTTCCACCGTGTAGACATCCGCCCACACATACACCGGCGGCTGGGTATCATATTTTAATGTTACCTGCTTTTGTTTAAAAAGTATTTCTGACGATGAGAGCAGGTTACGGATAACACTCTCAATATCAAAATGCTCCATATTGATATTATTCTCGCCAAACTCCAGCTGATTTAAGTCTAAAAGCTTGCGGACAATATTATTCATCTTGGATGCTTCATCCACAATGACCTCACAGTAAAAGTTCCGGCTTTCCTCGTCGTCATTAATATTTTCCATCAGCCCCTCGGCATAGCCCTGGATCAGGGCAATGGGCGTTTTTAACTCATGGGAGACATTGGACAGAAATTCTGTCCGCATGTTATCAATCTGTGTCTTTTTCTCCAAATCCTTTTGCAGCCGGGCATTGGCAAGCTTTAACTCGCCAAGCGTCGTCTCCAGCGTTGAGGACAGGTAATTCATACTGCTGCCTAAAATACCGATCTCATCCTGCCGGTTAACCTGATACTTTGTCGTAAAATCAAGCTCAGACATGCGGGTGGCAATCTGGGCCAGATCCAGAATCGGCTGGGTAAAGCTGCGGGAAATAATATAGACTACAACCGTGCCGGCCACAAGCATCAGCAACGATACATACATAAAAAACTGATTGGCCAGCTTCACACTGCGCTCAATACTGTCCATAGATGAACGGATCAAAATATTGTCGCCATTGTCTAAAGTGGCCGATAAATATAAATAATCATTTTCCAGTCGGTCCACATAAATCTTTTTAATATCGTAAGACGGCGTTTTCCGTATTGTACGGGCATTTTCCTGACCGCTTGTATAATCGTCGATCATCCTCTGATTTCCGTCGATTCCGAGCCCCATTGAGGAATAAATCGGCGTTGCCGGGATAACACCGTTGACTTTCACACCCATAACCCGGAAAATGATGATCGATGTACTTCGGCTCTCACTCATGCGCTCCATGCTGTTTTCAAAATCTTCGCTTAACTGAGTCGTGGAATCCGAGCTTCCAAAGGTACCAATTTCCGGAAAAATGTCGCTGCTTGATGACTGTTCACTTGCCGAGTACAGACGGTTGACATCCATATAGGTTTCAATCAGTACCCGCTGTTTCTCATAAAGATAATAATCCCCCAGAAAAAGGCCGCTCACAAGCGTACTGCAGATGACGATCCCGAGGATAATCCCCATAAGCATCAGTGTTAATTTCAATCGAAGCGATTTATTCACCGTTCGTCACCTTCCTGTCTGTATATTGCCCGGATCGTTTACAAATGCCCACCGGCAATTACTTAGATACTTCAAATTTATAGCCCATGCCCCAGATCGTTTTAATATACTCACCCTTCTTGCCAAGCTTGCTGCGCAGCTTTTTTACATGTGTATCAATCGTTCGGGCATCTCCGAAATAATCGTAATTCCATACATTGTTAAGAATACGCTCTCTTGAAAGTGCCACACCCTGATTCGTCACAAAATACGTCAGCAGTTCAAATTCCTTAAAGCTTAACTCAATGGGCTTACCGTCGATTGTGACTTCGTGGGCCGCCTTATTGAGCTTGATACCGCCGACCTCAATAATGTCATCCGGCCCGATGCCGTTGCTCCGCCTTAAGATTGCTTCCACTCTGGCCACAAGGATTTTCGGGCTGAAGGGCTTTGTAATATATTCATCCACACCAAGCTCAAAGCCTAAAAGCTCGTCCTTCTCATCGCTTTTTGCGGTAAGCATGATAATCGGCACCTGGGACATCTTGCGGATTTCCCGGCAGACTTCCCACCCATCCATCTTTGGCATCATCACATCCAGAAGGATCAGTGCAATATCCTTTGTTTCAAAAAAAATGTCCACTGCCTGTTCGCCGTTTTCTGCTTCAATCACTTCAAATCCTTTTTTGGAAAGGAAATCCCTCACAAGCTTGCGCATACGGCTTTCATCGTCAACAACAAGAATCTTTAAATTTTCCATAACAACACCTCGTCCGTTTTGAAAATCTTATCACCTGTCTGGCGCTGCCAGACGATTTTTCAAACATTCATTCTGCATTAAAATATAGTATACAGGATAATTATGTTCGGTTTGTGAAAAGAAAAGAAATAAATCTTTTCTTTTCGACATATTTTGTGCTATAATAGGGAAAATTGTAGCTACTTTGCCATGTGGACAGATAGTTACGGAAAATTCGATTTTATTTTGAGGTGAGATGTTTGAAATTATTAGAAGATAAAATCCTTACGGAAGGCAAGGCATTGAGCACATCCACGCTGAAGGTGGACAGCTTTATCAACCATCAGGTAGACCCTGTACTTATGAATGAGATTGGCCGGGATTTTGCCGAACATTTTAAAGATGCCGGCATTACAAAGGTTTTGACCATCGAAAGCTCCGGTATTGCGCCAAGCGTTTATACTGCCATGCATTTAGGCGTTCCAATGATCATCCTTAAAAAGCAGACATCCAAGATATTAAACGGCAATGTCGCCCAGACAAATATCACATCCTTTACGAAGGGAACCAGCTATGAGCTGACGCTCTCCTTAGATTATCTTGATGAAAAGGATACGGTGCTGATCATCGATGATTTCCTGGCCAACGGCGAAGCTGCCACCGGCGCTGTCCGCCTTGCCAAAACCGCCGGCGCCCGCATTGCAGGTATCGGCATCCTCATTGAAAAATCTTTCCAAAAAGGCCGCCAGAAGCTCATTGCCCAGGGCTATGAAGTTTATTCCCTTGCCCGCATCGCGCGTCTGGATGAAGGCGTTATTGAATTTGTCCGTGAATAACAAAGCGCTCTGCCGGCAAAGCTAAAGCGCCGGAGTCATTCTTTAACGATACATTTAACCGGGCAGTGTGCCGCACATTTTGCCGCACACTGCCCCTTTTTGTGCGATACGCCCGGACGGTGCTGCGTGCCGGTGGCACGCCCCCGGCACTGCCCGCCTTACGGCCGGATTATGCGCACCGCCTGCTGCTGCTTTTCCACAATAGCATACATATTGGTCACCTGTCCCACCTTCAGGCGGTCCTGAAGGCCATAAAAATTTAAGCAGGTACCGCAGGAAAATATTTCCACGCCGGCATCGGCAAGCTTTTGCAAATCCTCCAGTACCGGCGAACCTTCACAGGTCAGATAAACGCCGCCATTATAAAAGATCATACATTCCGGCAGCTGCTCCGACTCTGTCAGTGTGTAAATAAAGCTTTTCATCAGGGCATCGCCAAGCGTGTCATCGCCGGTGCCTGCATAGCGTGAACTGATAACGACGGTATAGTGCTCCGGCCCGTCCTTCGCTTCCGCTGCTTTTTTATCTTTCGCTTCCATGGCTTTTTCGTCCGCAGCTTTGTCATACGGCTCACCGGTTTTAGACATAACCAGATGAAAGACCGGCCCGTCCGCACAAACCTCACAGGAAAAACCCATTACCCGGGCCATCTTTTGGAGATTTTCGCAGGACATGGCATTATCCACATCGATCGTAATCGCGTTATCCTCCTGCAATGCCTTCTTTGCCAGGATCACCGGCTTCGGACATACAAGACCTGTCGCATCTATATATTTCATACAGTCATCCTCCCAAATATTTCTTAGTTTTATTGCTCACCGCCCCAGTTCGATGCGGTATCGCCGCTCTCAGAATCGATAAGCGCCCATGTACCTTGGCTGATCTCGCCCCAATACTGACAGTAGGGCAGACACAGATCATAATAGGCCGGATCGCTTACTTTAACCGCAAACTGACTGCCCCAATTTTCTTCCAGGAGCATGATAAATGTATAGGGCATTGTATTTTCATTGTAATAGCCATCCTCAAAAAGCAGCATTGTCAGCTCCCACCATACGGTCTGATCTGCCGTGGCAATCGAATAAAATGTCCCGTCATCCATAAACCATTCATCCGGCGGCAGCACTACATAGATTCCATCCGTGGCCGCAAACTCATGATCCATCTGCAAAATAACGGTCTCGCTCTCCCCGCTCAAAAGTATCGCCGCAGCCAATGCTTCAGCATCCGGATTATCGGTCAAAACTTTCGGCTCGCTAAAGCCATACGACTCCATAATCCCGATAAGCTCTTCCTGCCCCGGTTCGCTCACCGCCGCATTGCCGGATAAATCCGCAGCTTCCCCGGTTTTAAGCTCCGGCTCGGATGAATCCGCAGCTTCCCCGGTCTTAAGCTCCGGTGCGGATGAATCCGCAGCCTCCCCGGTCTTAAGCTCCGGCTCGGATGTCACGGGAAATTCCGGTTCCATCACACCGGAGGTCCGGCCGGTAGGTTCAAACACAAAATCGCCCTTATGGATATATTCCCTGAAAAACCGGTTGCCAAAGGATACCTGTCCGTTATCGTACCAGGTCGTTTCTGTCAGAAGGTTTCCGGTTTCATCATAAGTATACCGGGTTATAGTTGTTATGGCCCCGCCGGCAGAAGCCGTCTTTTGAATCTGTTGTCCGGCACTGTCGTATGTATATTCGATCGTCTCGGTATCTGACACGCCGCCGTCATCACTTCGGACAATATCGGAACAAAGCAAATGCCCGTCACTGTCATAAGTGTTATTCTGGCGGGTTTCAAAAACAGCCTGAACTTCCTCACCCACAGAGGCATCGTAGCTGCTCTGTTCTTCCTGAAGAAACGTCTCATTGCCATATTCATCGTACTCCGTCCGTGTCCGGGTCTGAAACCATGAGCCATCGCTGCGTTCTTCATACCGGCTTTCTTCTGTAAGTATTACAGTCTCCCCGTCATCGCCGTAGGACGTCTCTAAAGTTCTTTGGATCGTTCCATCCGAAGTGTATTCTGTCTCTTCCTGGCGCATCCCGGTCCGTTTTGAGCCTTCACAAGTCACGGTTACCGTCCCGCTGGCCGCCGGCTCTCCGTCCTCATAGCCCGTATATTCCTCCCGGATCAGTGTATCCTTATCGTATTCTACAATCTGCTGCATATATAGATTTCCGTCCGGGTCTTTTATTGTGTAAGTCACCGTATTACCGTCCCTTACGCTCTCTGTGATAAAACCATCGCTGTTTTTTTCTTCCAGAAGAATACCATCGGTTCCATAGCGCTGCACTCCGGTATTGGTGCTTCCTTCTCCGCTTCCAAAGGTCGTGTATGACGATGTGACCTGAAGGCCGTCCATGGAATACTCCCGCTCAAAAGACTGGAGCATCCAGGCGCTCCAGTCCCATTGCCCGTCATCGCCCTGTTCATACTCATACTGATCATATTTTTCTAAGACCCACACAGTTCCATCGCTGCTTACATCTCCGTAAACT
>CASFBR010000138.1 GCA_949292795.1 uncultured Eubacteriales bacterium | reverse complement strand
AGGTGAGTGCTAATGGAGGATGGCTTCTTTTGCATCCCGAAAATCCGCGCGCCATATCAGAGCTGCGCCCATAATAAAAATAGCGCAGGTCAGCCAGGTGATCGGTTCGCAGATGCACACTGCGAAATAGCCGATGCTAGGAACGATGAAAAAGGCAAAGACCGCTTTGATAGCCATTTCGATCAGGCTGCAAAACAGAGGCGCAAGCTGATGCTTCATACCTTGCAGCGTACTGCGCAAAATGGCGAGGATAATCAGCGGCGGCATGGATGGGATATTAATCTTCATATATAGGACTGCGCTGGAAATAACCGTTTCGCTTGTGCTTCCGGTAATCAGGCGGATGAGCCATGGGGACAAAAGGAAAGTCAGTGCCACAGCAATCAGCCACCAGAGCACATAGATCAGGACGGCTGTTTGTACACCGCGCAGGATTCTTGTCCGCTTTCCTGCTCCGTAATTCTGGCTGGAAAAGGTTGCGATCGCAGTGCTGATTGAGGCTCCCGGGGTAAAGAAAAATTCTGCCAGCCGCCGGGCGCCGACCTGAGCTGCAATGTAGACACTGCCAAGGGCGTTAATACTGCTTTGCAGGATAACGCTGCCGATACTGTAAATGGTTGTCATAAGCGCCATGCTGATACCGGACCAGAGCATGTCTGTGACAAAGGAAAGAGGAACGCGCAGAGTTTCCTTTGCAAAACGAAATTCCGGATAAAAACGCATAATATAAAGCAGTCCGAGGAGCGCGCTGATACCCTGGGAAAGAACGGTGGCAATAGCGGCCCCGGAAACACCCATATTTAAAGGCCCCATAAAGGCGAGGTCCAGTATCACGTTCAGGATTGAGGAAAATAAAAGAAACCAAAGCGGCGTAATACTGTTTCCCACTGCGCGCAAAAGCCCGGATTCCAGATTATAGATCATGGTCAGCGGAATACCGATCAGGATGATCGTTAAATAATTTAAGGCTCCGCGGATGACATCATCAGGAGTCTGCAAAGCGGCAAGGAGCGGACGCCTGAAAATGAGAAATGCCGCCATTAAAATAATACCGAAGGATAAAGAAAGATTGATCATCCAGCACACGGACTGTTTCATTTCTTTCTTATCGTTTGCGCCAAAGCTGCGGCTCACGGCCAGAGAAAGTCCGTTGTTCATGCCAAAACAAAAGTTTGTGATCAGGCTGTACAGGGCCGATGTAGCGCCAATCTGGGCCAGTGCCTGGTCGCCGAGCAGATGACCGGCAATGGCAGTGTCGGCCATATTGTAAAACTGCTGAAGCACATTGCCGATGACAAGCGGCAGGGCGAATTTCAGCAGCAGCCGTGCGGGACTGCCCGTGGTCATATCAAGAACATAGTTTTTCTTTATTCGTTCCATAAAAATAAACGCCTCCCCCAAGACCTGTGTATGATTACAGCGTAAAGTAACCGCTGAACCAGACAAACCGTTACGGTGTGTATACTTATTATAAATAATCCCGGGCGGAATGTCTTTAAAAAGAAATGTGCTTTCAGAATATGAAAGCTGTTTTTAATCATGAAAGTTATTTTTTGCTGCATTTTTGGACGATGACGGAATCGTTACGCAAAAGCATAGCGTTTTTGCCGGCAGTCGTGTATAATAAACGTACATACTTTGAGTGGAAATGTGTTTGGAGGAATCTTTATGATTTGTATAAAATGCGGAACTAAAATACCGGATGCGTCCGGGGCTGTGCGCTGTCCGAAATGCGGCGCACCGCTGAATAATACGCCAGGTGTATCTGGCGATACCCAGGTGAATCTGAAGGGCCTTTACGGTTCGTCTGATAAAACGGTAATCCTGTCAAAGCTGGAGACGGATAAGACGATACCGGAGCGCCCGCCGGTCATGCCCGGGGGCCGGACGGTGTCAACAGATACGAAGCCGGAGTATTCCCCGGAGGATTTTGCACAGTTCGGACAGTTTGACGCGGACGGGAGCAATCCCTATGGCATCGAAATGCCGGGCCGCCCGGTAACGACACAAAAACATGCCGGCCTTGGCGGTGATCCGACCGTTGTTCTCGGGACAGTACCTTTAAACGGCGGGCAATATAATGATGACAATAGCGATGATAATCATTACAGAGATGATAATCATTACAGAGATGATGATCATTACAGAGATGATGATTATTACAGAGCTGATGATCGTTACAGAGATGATGATCATTACAGAGATAATGATCGTTACAGAAATGATGATCATTACAGAGGTCATGATTATTACAGAGACGCTGATCAGTACGGGGAATTTAATGACAGGGAGTTTTCAGGGACACCGCGCAAAAATGCGGAGAATAGGAATGGACAGATGTATGGAAATGATGAATGGGGTGCAAACAGGCGCCCTCCGGTGAAAGAAAAATACTTTCCCAATGGGTTTTTGCAGGAAAATCCGGATATGGAAATACCGCGAAAAAAACATCGGATCGGTATTTTAGATGTGTTGATCGCCCTTGTGGGACTGGGCGTCATTGGATTGTGTACACTGATTTTTTCGTCATCAGACGGTCTGGCGCTGATCCGGCAGTTTTTTGCGGGAGATATGAATCTGATGCTGGATAATATGAATGATGTCCGCTATTTTTCGGAAAATTTAGATGTGACATGGAGACTGTACTATGAAATTGCATCTATGGCTATCGTGACGATCATTATGGCGGTTGTGCTGATTATTCTACACAGCTTTATAAAAAATCAGGGGATCGGTATATTAAAAGCGGTTGTATTGCTCGTGACCGGTATTGGCATGCTGATTTTGTGTATCGGCTATTTCTTTTATAATATGCTGACCGTAGGCGCAGGCGCTCTGCTGACAGCCTCTGCTTCCACAGGAATGGTGACCGTTGCCGGGATCGGTGTGATCGTTGCAGCTGTCATCTGGCTGATTTATATGTGTATCTGGGGCTTTACTTCATTTTTTAAAGGTTTTCATGTGGCAGCCATGGCATTGCTGGCACTTGGCTTTGTCTTTGCATTTCTGCTCATGGGATTTCACCTGCTTGTTACCTATCAGGTGTGCCGCACCAGTATGCCCTCGGACGCAATGTTTGAGATTATGCGTACACCGGTAATGGTCACAGCATTTATGGTACTGTCATTGCTGGCCTGCCTGGAAGATTTTCTGGCTAAAAGAACCGACCGGCTTTAGTGTCATGGTTTTGCCCGCAAAATGATGGTGTTTTAGCATCAAAGTTGAAAAAAAGACTTGAAATTTTTATAAATACCGTGTATACTAATATGCGGTTGGCTAACGTAGCTCAGTCGGTAGAGCAGCTGATTCGTAATCAGCAGGTCGCGTGTTCAAGTCACGTCGTTAGCTTCTTAAAAAAGTCCTGATTTTTCAGGGCTTTTTTGCGTTTTGGCGGCTATGATTTTCATGGCAAATTTACGGCGCTTACATATTAAGCGCAGGTTGCGGCGCGTATTTTAGCGTGATATAATAACAAAGAGTATTCCTGCCTGCTGGAGCATCGGGATGGGCGGTGTGTCTGAGGGCGGGACATCATCATGTAAAGTGCGTATATTATTAATAAGATATGATCGATAAGCGGCTGACGCATTTTAATAACTGTGAACGCGCAAAGCGCGCAGCAGGATTCGTTTCTGAAATGTATCAGCTCAGGACAAGGAGAGGACAGAATATGGTTTACAGTAATATTTTAGAGGCGATGGGGAATACCCCTGTGATCCGGTTAAATCGTATGGTACCGGAGGATTGTGCGAGAGTTTTAGTGAAGTTTGAAGGACTGAATGTCGGCGGCTCAATTAAAACCCGGACGGCGTTTAACATGCTCAATGAGGCCCGGAAGCGCGGCCTGATTAAAGAAGATACGATCATTGTAGAGCCTACCAGCGGAAATCAGGGGATTGGTCTGGCGCTTGTAGGTGCAGTATGGGGGCTTAAGACCCGGATCGTTATGCCGGACTCGGTGAGTGAGGAACGGCGGAAGCTGATCGAGCACTACGGTGCAGAGGTTATTTTAATCCATGATGCGGGAAATATTGGAAAATGTATTGAAGAATGTCTTGAGACCGCACTTCGGATGGCCGAAGAGGATCCGAGAGTGTATGTGCCCCAGCAATTTGATAATCCGGCGAATCCGCAGGTTCACAAGGATCAGACCGGCATGGAGATTTTAAACCAGGTCGATGGGCCGATTCACGGTTTTTGCTCGGGTATCGGAACCGGCGGCACGATTACAGGTATCGGAGAAGTTCTAAGAGAAAAGAACCCGGATATGGTTATATGGGCCGTGGAGCCGGAACATGCGGCGATCTTGTCCGGCGGCTCCATTGGCACACATTTACAGATGGGTATTGGGGATGGCGTAATCCCATCCATACTAAATCAGAAAATTTATGATGACATTTGTATCATTACCGACGAGGAGGCCATACAGACAGCCAAAGACCTGGCTTCACAGGAAGGCATTATGTGCGGTATTTCCAGCGGGACAAATGTAGCTGCGGCAATCCGCCTGGCAAAGGTTCTGGGCCCGGGAAAAACAGTGGTCACCGTGCTTCCGGATACGGCAGAGCGCTATTTTTCAACGCCTCTGTTTGGATAATAGAGGCTCAGTCTTTCTGAGCTGCGGTACGCACAGCTGCCGCAATGGTGACCACAGCGAGCCCGATTGCGGTTACGATGAGTTTACTGCGCACCGTAGTCATTCCAACAGCGCCGGTAAATGCATTGACAATGACCGGCGACAGCGATGAGCCAACATTGGTAAATGTAGAAAAGATGGCAATGCTCATGGAGCGCTGGCCGGCAACGGCATGATCGGAAACGAGACAGGTGCCTGCCGGAGTAAACGTAGAAAAGCCATAGCCGCATAAAAATCCACCGAGGATAATAAACGGCAGAGAAGGCCCAATATAGGCCAGCAGCAGCCCGAGACTGGAAATGACCATGGCAAAAATCAGGGAATATTTTTTTGTGGCATGCATCAGGCGCTCCAGCAGCAGTCCGGCCAGTATACCGGAAAAGGTATAGACGGATGTGGCGATGCTGGTTGTCTGAGCCGTGCCAAGCTGTGCTTCCTCGATATAGAGTGAAACATTCGTGTTATATGTATTCTGGCAAATATAATAAAAAAATCCAATGGCCGAGAAAAACCATACATATCCACTGATACTGCGGCCCAGTGCTAAACGATTTCCCGTGCTGCTTTTTGTAACGGTTTCATTGCCTGCAGCGTCTTTCTCGGGAATACCCCGGGGCATAAAAAGCGCTGTGATCACGATGCATGGGATCAGCAGCAAAAAGGCCAGATAGGCGCTGCTCCAGCCATTTTTGGAAAGCAGGCCGCCAAGCATGGAAAAAACCATAGCGCCGCCGCTGATGGCTGCGGATTGAAGTCCCATCATCCGATTGCGTTCCTTGCCGGTATAATAGTCGCAGATGATGGCTGCCGAGAGCGTCAGCATACCGCCGTTGCCGATACCGATGATACCGGAGCATACAAGCAAAAAGATAGTGCTTTGATGGAAAATGACGGGAAGCAGTCCCCCGATCAGATAAGCAGTCAGAGAAATAAGGATCAGTGTTTTTTTATAGAATATGCGTGCGAGCTTTCCCGCCAGCAGCGAAAAAACAAGGGACATCAGGCTTGGAAGTGTGATGATCATCTGGACGGCTGAGATATTTGTCCCCGGAAACGCACGGGCGATGTCTGCGATGACTGGAGAAATAGCCAGATAGCTCATTATAACGGCGCATGAACACAGGATGCCTATTTTTTGTTTCATAAGTAAAATCCTCCTCAGGTGATTCCCGCGGACGGCCCTGTAAGCGGCGCATACCGGCTGGCGGAGCCGCCCGGCGGGAGACTTATGTGCTGTCAACTAATTATAGTATATCAGCCTGACAGGATTTTGCAAGAAAGCTGTTTCCGCCTGGAGGCGGAAAAAATCGGTCAGAGCATCGCCGATGCAGGGCAGAGGATGTTTTTAACATGCTCAATTTCCTGGCGGCTTGCCGGAGCAGCCGGGACATAGTACTGGTGCTGCCGTGCAAGCTGATAAAGCTCCTCCTGTGACATTTCACACTGATTGCGGATTTGCTTTAAGGCCGCCTTAAGCTGCGGATTTTCAGTCTGCGGGATCATATCTCCGAACATTTTAAGTTCTCCGTTAATGCCGGTCAGGGCATCTGAAACCATTGTCTTTTCATCCATGATCAATTCCTCCTATTATTTATATGCCGTGTAGACAGGATGCATATGTGCCATGCAGGCAGGATGCATATATGCCATGCAGGCGGGATGCTTTCATCGTATAAACTGAAGAAGCTGCTGCTTCGTCTGCATGGCAGACTGTGCGGATTTCTGGAAAAACTGTTTGATCTGCGGGTCTGTGGCCGCCTGCGCGTAGCTTTCCATTTTGCAGTGCGTTGTGTCATAGCCGCCGATTAAATGGCGGAGATTTTGAAGATCAAGAACCGATATTCCTTCCATACATATTTACCTCCTGTTATAATCTGTTGTCGCTGCGGACGGTTTGTGTGATGTGATGTCCCATTGACATTTTACATGACCTCCTGTCTGAAAATGAATGAGACATAACATTAGTGTGGTTTGTCTGGCGCAAAATATGTATCGGTCTGCACTAAAAATAATTCGCGCTTGCACCTGCATCCGTATCGAGATAAAATAAAAGAAAACAATGTGTTTTAATGTAAGGGAGGTATCACAGATGTTGTCGAGAACATTTGAAAAAATTAACGCAGCCCCATCGCTTCTGGGATTTGGAACAATGCGTTTGCCGAAGCTTTATGCGGATAAAGAAGATATTGATTATGAGAAGGCGGAGGCAATGATCGATTATGCCTATGCTCACGGCGTCAATTATTTTGATACTGCTTATCCGTATCATGCACAGATGTCGGAGGCGTTTATCGGTCATGCTCTGAAAAAATATCCAAGAGAAAGCTTTTATCTTGCGGATAAGCTGCCGGGATGGTTTGTGAAGGAAAGAGCAGATGTAGACCGGATTTTTGAAGAACAGTTACAGCGTTGTCAGGTGGATTATTTTGATTTTTATCTGTGCCATGCGTTGAATAAAAACAGCTTTAAAGTCTATGAGGACCTTAATATTTATGAGCTTTTAGCTGCGCGCAAAGCCAGCGGGCAGATCCGTCATCTTGGTTTTTCTTTCCACGATACTCCGGAAGCGCTGGAATATATTATCGATAAGTATCCATGGGACTTTGTACAGATTCAGCTGAATTATCTGGACTGGGAGCGTCAGGATGCGAAACGACAGTATGAAATCTGCCAGGAACGGAAAATTCCATGCGTTATTATGGAGCCGGTCAGAGGCGGCACATTGGCGAACCTTTCTCCGGATGCCGTGAAGATATTAAAGGATGCGGAGCCGGAAGCAAGCACGGCCTCCTGGGCAATCCGTTATGCGGCGTCCTTGCCCGGGGTCATGACAGTACTCAGCGGAATGACGGCTATGGAACAGGTGGAAGATAACATCCGGACAATGTCTGATTTCAGGCCGCTGACGGAGGAAGAATACGCGGTTGTGGAAAAGGCTAAAAATGTTTTCCTGGAAAATACGATTGTGCCGTGTACCGGATGCCGGTATTGTATGGATTGTCCGGCAGGAGTGGATATTCCCGGGATGTTTAAAGTATATAATGATTATCGCATCAGTAAATATGCTCCGGGCTTTATTGAAGGCTACGAGAAGCTTTCCGGGCATAATGCGCAGGAATGTGTGGCGTGCGGCGCCTGCATGAGCCATTGCCCGCAGTCCATAAAGGTTCCTGAGCTGATGGAGGAAATTCGCAAATGTTACATGAAGCTCAAACCGTGAGACTTTACGAAAACGACAGCTATCTGAGAGAATTTAGTGCCAGAGTCGTCTGTTGTGTGCCCGCAGGGCAGATATTTGCGGCAGCACAGCAGAACAGGCCGCAAGAGGCGGCCGCAGCAGCGCAAAGAGATATAGCGCAGGAGACGGCCACGGCAGCGCAGAAAGATATGGCGCAGGAGGCGGCCGCAGCAGCGCAAAGAAATATAGCGCAGGGGGCGGCCGCAGGAGGCGGAGACTGGGCGGTTGTGCTCGATCGGACCGCATTTTTCCCGGAGGGCGGCGGCCAGGGCGCAGATACCGGATGGCTGAGCCTGTCCCCGGCTGCGGCCGCGGCAGCGGACGGCAAACCGGAAGCGCGAGAGACGGTTGCGGCAGCGGACGGCAAACCGGAAGTGTGCGGGGCGGCTGTGCCGCCGGTGGAATTTGCTGTGACGGATGTACAGATCGTTGATGGTATTGTGTATCACCGCACGGCGTTTTGGGCATCACCCGGAACAGCAGTCGTAGGAAAAATCTGCTGGGAGCAGCGCTTTTCAAATATGCAGCAGCATTCGGGTGAGCATATTTTTTCCGGGCTTGTGCACCGTTATTTTGGGTATCGCAATGTGGGCTTCCATTTGGGGAGCCAGACAGTAACGATGGACTTTAACGGGATGCTGTCGGACAGGGAGCTTGAGCGGCTGGAATGGGAAGCAAACACGGTCATTGCGCAAAATGTGCCGGTAACCGTGTCCTATCCGGATCGTGAAACGTTAAAAACACTTGAATACCGCAGCAAAATAGAGATTGAAGGACTGGTGCGCATCGTGACTGTTCAGGGATGCGATGTATGCGCCTGCTGTGCACCTCATGTGGCGCATACCGGGGAGATCGGGCTTTTAAAGGTGGTGGATGCCCAGAAATACAAGGGCGGCGTGCGCGTTAGCATCCTGTGCGGCTTCCGTGCCCTGTCCGATTACCGGGAGAAGCTGGCAGGTGTGCATCAGATTTCGCAAATGCTTTCTGCGCCGCCTCAGGGGGTTGTCCAGGCGGTAGAAAGGGAACGGGCGGAGAGTGCCCGGCTGCGGCAAAAGCTTTACGAGCGCACGCAGCAGCTGATTGACCGGGTGATCGAGGCGGTACCGGAAGGACAGGATTATATCTGGCTCTTTGAGGAGACATTAGATACCGCAGCCATGCGCCGGGCTGTCAACCGTGCCTTAAAGCGGGCCGGTACTGCGGCCGGTATTTTTTGCGGCAGTGATGATGCGGGATATAATTATATCATCGGTGCCATTCCCGGTGTATTTGACGCAACGACAGCCGCCGCGGCGCTTAAGAGCCGGCTTGGCGCGCGGGGAGGCGGCCGGTCGGAAATGGTGCAGGGCTTTGTGCGTGCATCCCGGCCGGAAATCGAGACGCTTTTAGACGGCTTATCTGTGTAGCTTTTAGACGGCTTGCATGTATGCGTAAATACGGCGGTTTTTTGCATGGACGGCGTACAGGGCCGCCTTTTGGATCAGCGGTTGGAAACATTTAAGAAACATATGTTTCTTATAATGTTTTCAGGAGGGATTATGGATGATAAAGATTTTAATTGTTGAAGATGAACTTCCCATTTCCAAATTAATTGAAATGAACCTGACGGATGCCGGTTATACATGTACCTGTGCTTATGACGGAGTTACAGCGGCAGACCTTATCGAAAAAAATGTCTACGATCTGATCCTGTTAGACATTATGCTGCCGGGATTAAACGGCTATGAACTGTTTGAATATATTAAACCGATGAATATCCCGGTAATTTTTATTACCGCTAAGGCCGCGCTTACAGACCGGGTTCGCGGGCTGCATCTGGGAGCGGAAGATTATATTGTCAAGCCCTTTGAAGTGCTGGAGCTTCTTGCCCGGGTCGAGGTTGTGCTGCGGCGCTATAATAAAAGCCAGAGAATGCTTACCTACGGGGATGTGACCATCGATACGACCGGCATGGTAGTGACAAAAGCCGGAAAGATTATTAACCTTACACCTAAAGAATATGATCTGGCGACATTGTTTGTGCGCAACAGAAACATCACCTTATCCCGCGAACGGCTGTTTGAGATTGTCTGGGGCAGCGACTATGACTGCGATACCCGGACACTCGACCTTCATGTACTGCGCATCCGGAAAAAGCTGGGGTGGGACAAATGTCTGAAAACGATCCACAGAATCGGCTACCGACTGGAGTAGCCCGGAGGGCTATATGAAGTTTCGTCATAAAGTATTGATCTGCAATATTATATTTGTCGCCATTGCCCTGGCAGTGAGTGGTTATTTGCTGATCCGCTATAATTACCGGCTGAATCTTGAACGGGTCTATGCGGCCAGCCTGGAGGAAAACCAGCTTTTGCGCACGACGATCGAATCGGATATTGTCAGCCGTATCCTCCAGGGGGATTATGGCTCTCTTTCAGATGTCAATGTGCTGCGCGAGGGCATTGAGCGCAAGCTTGAGGGGACGCAGACGCAGGTTTATCTCTACAAAAAAGAAGAGATCGATGCGGCGTCTCCGTTTTATGCGCTTGTGGAATCACTGGAAACCGCGCAGAAAAAATATATGATCCTGCATGAGGATGCCTCCTATGAGCTTTTGTGTGCCAGCATTTTAGGCATTGAAAATGCGGACATATATATCATTAATGTCAAGGATATTACAGAGGTCTATGACAGCATGAACCGTCAGATCAATTATTACCGTATACTGATGGTGGTTGCTGTGGCTTCCTGCAGTATCGTCATGTTTTTTATTTCTGTTTATCTTACCCGTTCCATAAAAACGCTGACGAAGGTTACCCGGAAAATGGCTGCCGGGGATTATTCGATCCGCTGCCATATCCGGTCAAGAGATGAGATTGGTGAGCTGGGCCGTTATTATAACAGCATGGCATCCGCTGTGGAGCACCATGTAGCGCAGCTTCAGGAGGAAAACCGCAGGCGGGAGGATTTCGTCGCGAATTTTACCCATGAGATCAAAACACCGCTGACGGCGGTGATCGGCTATTCAGATATGCTCCGCAGCAAGCATATGAGTGAAGAAAATCAGCAGATTGCTGCCGGCTATATTTTCAGCGAGGGAAAACGTCTGGAAGCAATGTCGATGAAGCTGTTTGATCTGATTTTGCTGGACAAAACAAAGCTCGAAGCGCGGCGTATTTTCGTGCCGGAGCTTCTGGAGGCTGTGGCTGAAAGCGTAGCCCCGGTAGTGGAAGGACGCGGTGTCCGTCTGGCTGTACAGCCCTGTAATGCCTATATTATGGGGGATAAGGACCTGCTTAAAACGGTGTTTATCAATATGCTTGATAATGCGTCAAAAGCCTCCCGCGGGCAGGGCACGGTGATTTTACGGGCGCTGCATAAATCCAAGGTTGTGCTGATCGAGGTGGAGGATCATGGCTGCGGTATACCTGCTGAGGATGTCAAAAAGATTACCGAGGCTTTTTATATGGTGGACAAGTCCCGTTCCAGGAAATCCGGCGGCGCCGGGCTGGGGATGACGCTGGCATCCAAGATTATCGATGTCCATGGTGGAAAGCTGAAAATTCAGAGTGAAGTCGGCAAAGGGACATGTATGCAGGTCTTTTTTAAAGAATTTGTTCCCTCCCCCGATTCAGATGAAGAAATGACACCGGAGGCCGGCCGGGTATCAGATGGTGGCGTGGTGCCGGAAAGAGACGTGACACCAGAGACCGGCCGGGTATCGGATGGCGGCGTGGAGCCGGAAAGAGGCATGACACCAGAGGCCGGCCGGGTGACCGGCAGCGGTGTGGAGCCGAAACGGAACATGACATCGGATGGCGGCGTGACGCCGGACGGGGAGGTGGCGGGCGATGCTTCGTAAATACCGCCGCCTGGCTGTCGGTCTGGCATTGACGGCGGTTGTTGTCTTTTTGTGCCTTGTTGTTCCGGGGGTGCTTTTGGATGCCGGGAGCCGTTTTGATGTTGGCATTGTGCAGAGATACCCTCAGCTTTTTCACATGGGAGCTTTGGGAGATGCTGCCCACATTGATGGACATTAACCTTCCGGCCTATGCTGCCCCTGAGCTGGATATGCTATTATTACAGAAATATTTTGTATGCTGACGAGAGTGCGTCAGGCTGGTATACTCCTTCAGCCCAGTGGGATGCAAAGACGGTTTTGGCGCTTCAAACGGAAGAACCGGGCTATAATTTTTCGGACGGAAATATGCTCTGGGAGAAAAAACTTATAATAAATGCGTATTCATCTGGTATAGAGTTAAACCCGGTTGACCGCGGCGGGCAGATCGTCTATGCCGGATTTGATACCGGTCAGCGCTATTTTGTGTGGGGACTTTCAACAGACTCCGGGAGCCTTTATTAAAGAGAGGAGAATTAAAGGAATGTTAAAACGGTATCGCCGCCTGTTTTTCGGGCTGGCGCTGACAACAGCAGTTGTAGTGCTCTGTCTTTTGCTCCCGGGAGTTTTTCTGCACATGGAGGGTGAAAAGGCGGTGGGAACACCGCAGCAGGCGCAGCAGCGCTATTATGCGGACAATATCTCGGCGGAGGACGCGGTTGGGTTTGACTTAAACGTCCGTCTGATGATGTATTCCGGCCAGTGGAAAAGCCAGAAGGAAGCCATCAGTGTTGACGCGGTGGCGGAGAATGATCATATATTGTCAAAACCGTCCATGCGCCGTTACGGTGCGACGCTTTTTATGTTTCTGGCAGACCGTATATGGACGGATGCCGCCTGCGAAATGTTACAGGCAATGGATGAAAATGCCGAACGGTATATTTCTATGCTCCTTGGATATTCGGATGTGGGAGATGGTGCAGATACCACCGAGGCATATGAGGATGCCGGACGTTTTGATGCAGGCACTGCAGATGCGGACAATGCAGGTGAAGGTGAAGCTGAGGCGGACCCATACGGGGAAACTCAGGCGTATTCGTCAACCTCCGGGTTTGTGCAGATACTGGAGAAACTGGCGCTGGAGGACGCCCAGATCACGCTGTACCGCTATGAGGATCAGGTACTCAATTCCTATTATTTTTATGTGTGGGAGTATGTGATCCGGGACGAAGCCCTTGGCGTTGATGTGGTCATGGAGGTGGATGCGGTAACGCTGGAGCTTTACCATATATCCTTTCATGGAAGCCTTTTTGATAATCTTCCCTGGGTGGATGCCCTTCAACTGATGATGGAATATAGCATGGAAGATTTGAATGTTTATATGGATCATTACTGGAGCAGCACCGGCATGCATTTTCCGGCAAATCATGCGGCTGTGATCCCGGCTTTTTTAAGTAGCTGCTGGATGGGCATGCAGGGTGTGACCCGGGGTTTTGCGGGCAGCGCTCCCTTTTCTCTGGCAGATAACACTCTGGAAACGCGGGAAATCGGATATTCTTTTTTGGGAGGAAATTTCTTTTTTGTTAATGCGCCTGTACAGTGTTATATGCTGGATGACTGGGACTGGATAGCCATGGAGGATTCCCTGGATAATGTGGTTTACGCCTATGCCATCTATCGAAACGGCGGTTTTGAGTGGACCATGACGGCGGAACGGTCACAAGATGCGTAATGATCTGGCTATGGGGCTGAATAGTCACAGGATACATAATAATCTGGCTATGGACTGAATCGTTTCAGGGATTAGGAGTGGAATCGATGATTTACGAAAACAGAAGCTATAAAAGCAGCCGTTTTCCGTGTGCCTGCTCAAAAATGGAAGGCGGCCTGCAGTTTATGAATCACTGTCATAAAGAAATGGAGCTGCTCCTGATGTACCGGGGGCAGCTGAATGTCTGCTGTGAAGGTGTGCATTATACCCTTTGTCCCGGCGATGTGTGGATCGTGCCGCCTTTTGCGAGCCACAGTATTGACGGCGGTGAAAAAGACAGCCTGCGCCTGGCGGTTTTGCTGGATATGGATATTATCGGAGAGATGAAACAGGAGGAATCCGTATCGGAGCTTTCTGCGATGCTGGAACAGACCGATCTGTACAGCGGGCACTGGGAGGCATCTGTGCAGGATGAGGTGCGAAAGCTGGCTGAACAGATTTATGAGGAATATATGCACGAAGCTCCCGGCTGGAGGCTTGCCATTAAGACGGCGCTGAACCGTCTTTTACTGATTGCGCTGCGCCGGATGCCCCGGTGCAGCCGGCGGGGGCCGTCGCGGCAGGTCGATAAGGTGCGCACGATACTGGAATATGTGGCGGTAAACTATTGCGGGGAAATTTCCCTAAAGGCATGTGCAGCAAAGGTTGGATTTAATCCGACCTATCTGTCCCGCTATTTTCATAAGCATATGGGCATCACATTTCAGGAATATATTAAAAAGCTGCGTATTGACCGCGCGCGATGGCTTCTTGGAAGCCGGCGCATGAGCATTACCGAGGTCGCCTATGCCTCCGGCTTTAAGGACATAAAAACCTTTAACAAGCTGTTTAAAAAAGAATGTGGCGTCAGCCCGTCGCAGTTTCGCCGGAGCAAAGCTTAAAAAAGACAAGATATGCGTACTTTATCGAAAGTACACTGATAGAAGGCCAACATTTTGGATGCTATAATAAAGACGATGGGAAAATCGTCATGATCGTAAAGGAGGGTTTTATTATGGCACTAAAGGTTGGCCTTATTTTGTATTCCGTGAGGGATGAGATGGCAAAGGACCCGATCGGTACGGTGGAGAAGGTTGGAAAACTGGGATATAAATTTGTGGAGACGTGCAACCATAACGCGATCAATGATCCGGGCTGCGGCTTCGGTATTCCGGCACAGCAGCTTAAAGACACCTTTGACCGGTTTGGCTCAAAGGTCATCAGCACCCATATTTTTCCACTGGAAAAGGCGGATTTAAAAGCGGTGGTGGCATACAATCATGTGGTGGGCAATGAAAATATCGTAAATCCCATGGGGCAGTTTTCTACCTATGATGACCTTATGGCACAGTGCGAGGAATTTAACCGTATCGGAAAGGCACTCCACGAGGAAGGCATGACCTATCTTTATCATAATCACGAGTTTGAATACCGCACGATCCGGGGAAAGATGATTATGGATTATCTTCTGGAAAATACAGACCCAGATTATATGTCCTTTGAACTGGACACATTCTGGACAATGCGCGCAGGCCTTTGCCCGATGGAGGTGCTGAAGCATTTCGGAAAGCGTGTTAAGCTTGTGCACCAGAAGGATTTTGCCTGGGACAGCATCCAGGAAATCAATCTCATAGGCCTGACACCGGAGGAGCGGGAGCTTGCACCGGGCGAGATCGTCGGCATGAACGGAAACAGCTCCTACGCTAAAAACGGCGGAAAGCATGTGGAATCTGCAGATGAGGCAGAGGCCGAATACCGCCGCCGTAGGATGTCGTCCTTTACGGAGATCGGAAGCGGCATTATGCCAATCCAGAAGATCATCGACACGGCCAATGAATATACCGATGCCAGGTATATCATACTTGAGCAGGACGCGACCCGTATGCCGACACAGATTGACAGTATTATTAAGAGCATGGAAGGCTTTAAGAAATTTGACGGGATTGAGTGGGACTAACAAAAATATCATTTTATAAAAACGAGTGGAATAAACATTTTCATAAAAAGCGAATGGGATAAACTTTTTCAAAGAAGAGAAGGTCTATCCCTTTTCGTGTTGTTATGATAAAATATTTTCCTGATAAACATGTAGCCCGGCAACATCCGGATGTCTGGTGTGCAGCATTAAAAATACATATTCAGAAGGAGCAGAGAAAGTGCATGAAAAAATGGGGAAGGACAATAAAAACACATTTATGGTCGCTGCGGATGCGCATGGTGCTGCTGGTTACGTTCACGCTGGCGATGCTGGTGCTGTTTTTGCTGGCAAATAATCTTTATGCAGTCAATGTTGTCCGCAATAATGCTTATGAATCGACGGAGGGGACACTGCGTCTTGTGATGGAATATATTGATGACGCCTTTGATGCTATGGATAATTACTGGATCGGCCTGCAAGATACAAGCAATTTTTTTGAAATGATCAATCCGGATAGCCGCCTGGATTTTTATACGGCAAAGGCACGGCTGACCTCAGATATGGCCGGCGCGGTGCAAAGCTATAATTATATTGACAGTTTATTTGTTTACACCTCCCAGCCGCTGACCTGTAATCAAAATGGGGATGCGGGTGCGAAATCGGAGATTGTGGAAAGTCAGTTTTTTGATGCCGTCAAATACACGATGCACAGCGAAGAACGCGCAGAAGTCCGTCAGATGATCATATCCTATGTAAATACATTAAAAGATGGGAAAGTTTCAGGACAATGGGAAGCGATGACGTGCAATGGACATTATTATCTTGTGCGGATGTTTCGACTGGATACGATTTATATGGGCGGCTGTGTCAGAGTTTCTGGATTGCTGGAAAAGATTTTAGAAGATGGGCCTGAGAATATCAGCTATCTTACATTTTTTCAAAATCATGGCATGGAACTGGGGACGGTTTTGCCGGAAATTGAGGATGCCATCGACATTCCTTCAACATCAGCCAGCTTTCGCTGCCCGATTGAAAACAGCGATTTTCTTGTGATTTCCCAGCCATCTGACTGCGGTGATTTCAGCCTTGTTGCGTTTATCCGCGAGCAGAATATTATTGAAGGGCTGGGCGTGCTGCAAAAGATTATTATCATTTTAAGCGGCGGTCTTATTGTATTTGCGGGGCTTTTTACAACGGCGGTGCGGCGCTGGGTCCTTCGCCCTATGGGGAAGCTTTATCAGGCCATGAACCGTTTAAAGGAAGGCGACCTGACGGTGCGTCTTGGACAGGAGCCGTCACCGTGCCGGGAGTTTGAGCTTGTGAATGAAACGTTTGATTCGATGATCAAGAATATTGAAACATTAAAGATCGATGTCTACGAAGAAAAAATGAGCCATCAAAAGACGCAGCTGCGCTTTCAGAAAGCGGAGCTTCAATATATGAAGCTTCAGGTAAATCCGCATTTTTATATTAACTGTCTGAATATTATCCATAA
>CASFBR010000137.1 GCA_949292795.1 uncultured Eubacteriales bacterium | reverse complement strand
GTGCATGTAAAAAGTTTCTTCATGCCCTTAGTTTTAGTCAGGCCGCAAAAGGTTTGCTAAAAAAAGCGCTTACTGTTTTAAAAGGGTTTACGGTTACCTATAACCCTGAGGAGGGTTCGTTCAGCGCAGGGTTTAATGGTGACAATATTGCTGAATATCTGGGGAGCGGAGATTTAATTTCAGATATGACTGATTTATTTGTCGCTGTGGGTAAGGCTGCCGGTGAGGCTGGAATGGCTATATGTTTTTTTGTTGATGAAATTCAGTATATGAAACCTGTTGAAATCGAAGCATTAGTGGGAGCTGTCCATCGTTGCAACCAACTGCGGCTTCCTGTAATGATTTTTGGCGCGGGGCTTCCCAAAATCCTAAAAGCCATGGGTGATGCTAAATCTTATACGGAAAGACTTTTCAAATTTGAGGAAGTGGATGCATTAAACAAAAATGAGGCCCATGCTGCAATTACTGAGCCGGCAGAAGTGTTTGGTGTCGTGTATACGGAAGATGCAGTAGAGAAGATCATTGAACTGACAGAAAAATATCCGTATTTTATTCAGGCGTTTTGTAATATTTTATGGGATCATTCAGATAGTGACAGGATTGATCTGGATGATGTGCAGAATGTAATCCCTGTTTTTTGGGAGGATATGGATAAAGGGTTTTTTATGGTTCGGTTTGAGCGGACAACCAAAAAAGAAAAACAGTTTTTATTTGCCATGGTTAAGTGTGGGGATTTACCATGTACAATTTCCAATGTGGCAAATATTATGCAGGTAAGCGTAAACAAAATTTCTACATTTCGGGCGCAGTTGATAAATAAAGGTCTGATCTATGCCACAGGACATGCGGAGATTGATTTTACGGTGCCTCAGTTTGATGGTTTCCTTAAAAGGATCAATCCCAGTTTGTCGTTGGATTGAATTTTAATTCATAAGGTGTTTTTATTTTGCTCTATGCTGATTGTTGGTACAAGACTGAGAGATTGAAGCGTACGCGAGGGTGCTGTAGTCGGTGTATGTGATAGTAACTGTGGGAAGAACTGAAAAGAACAGTGTAAATTTACAGAGGGGGATAATTATATGGGGATGACCACCTTAGAAAAAGAAATCGTAAATCGTCCATGTAGCTTAGGCAATGAAGTTTTATATGAATTATGCAGGGAAAAACCATTAGATTGGAGCGGGGATAAGAAATATAATTCAAGGGATGCTCTTTCAGCGAAAATGTGGCTGATAGGAAGATCCTATTCTGCTTCTCCAGAAAGAAGGAGATACGGAAAAGCTGAAAAAGTAAAGTTTAGTATAAAGAGTGAAGGTCTGGATCTTTATTTTGATAAATTGGCTGAAAAGATGGAGGGAGAAGTCGATTATACGATTCTGACCAATTTAGTGAATGATTTAAGACAGGAATATTTCTTTAAAGAAAAATATGATTCTGCGGAATGGCTGAAAAGTGAGGATTATAAATTATTAACAAAATCAATATATGCGGTATCACTGTTAAATAAACTTCTTTTGAATTGCAGATTTGAATTGGATAAAGCTGATCTGAAAGAAAAAATTAGAAATGAAAATGAACTAAAGATAATAAGGGACAGTCAAAGTAATGCAGATTCATTTTGCAGTAAATTTTTACATTTTCATGCTCCTAATATTGTATTTATCTATGATAGTATTTCTGAACAGCATATGAATATGAATGGGAAGAAAGAAAAGACATTTTCTTTTCCAAATGATGAAATATCAGAAATAAAAATAAGTAATAAAATTGTTAAAGGAATTGTTAATGCAATAAAGACAGCGGATAAAAATCAATTAAAAGAATTTAACTTAGCTGAGGACGACATCCGTCAGAATTATATTAGGCATTGTGTGCAAGAATATATTTTGGCGTATGAATTAAAAAAACGAGTGAATGAGTTTGGAACATACATACCAAGAGTTGTGGATACATATGTATTAATGGCGAATTAAAAGAAATAGGACAGTTTTAAGGAAGTTTTATCACCCCATAGGGCAGAGTCTAAACATCAGACTCTGCCCTTACTTTATTTCTCCGATACCTATACCTTTAGACGACAACACATCCTGCCAGATAATGGCACGCCCGATCAGACGATAGCACATCCTATCCAAATGCCTGCGAGCCTGAATACCTGGCTTCCGTAGATAATCAGATACCCGAGCCCTGCATTGGCAGCAAGAAATTCTCCGATAATGACGCCCACAAGGCACAGGCCGATATTGACCTTCATGCTGCTGATAAGCGATGGAAAATTCTGGGGCAGGACAACTTTAAACAGTATATCGATTTTATTGCCGCCAAGCGTTCTTACAAGAAGGATTTTATCCGGGTCCGTAGTGATGAAATCCGTGTACAGATTAATGATTGTGCCGAAAACTGCCAGCATGATCGCACAGACAACGATCGTTTTCATATTGTTTCCAAGCCATACGATCAAAATCGGCGCCAGCGCTGATTTTGGCAGGCTGTTGAGGGCGATCAGATACGGTTCAAGGACGCGGGAAATGCTGTGATTCCACCATAAAATGACAGCAGCGGCAAGCCCGAACGCCAGAACAAGCAAAAAGCTGATAAATGTTTCAAACAGTGTCGTGCCAATGTGCCGGAAAATCATACCGCCGGGAATCAGTTCAATAAATGCATTTGCCAGGCGAACAGGGCTGCTGAAAATAAAAGGATCGATCAGTCCGAGCCGGGCTGCACCCTCCCATAATACAAAAAATACGACGAGGATCAGCAGTCTGTAAAATATGATCCGCCGGCGGTGATTCCGGTACTGACGGATAAATTCTTCCTGAGTAATGACCAAAGCTTTCTTAGCCTTCATCATGCAATTCCTCCCATAACAGATTAAAGTAGTCTCGAAATTCCGGGGCACTGCGTGCTTTTAACGGTGTCTTTTCGGAAACCGACAGATGGATCGGAACGATTTTTTTGACAGTACCGGGACGTTTGCTCAATACTACGATCCGGTCGCAAAAGCTGATCGCTTCTGAAATATCGTGGGTGACAAGGATAGCGCTTTTGTGCTCCCGGTGCAGAATATGATAAATATCCTCAGCCACTGCCAGACGGGTCTGGGAGTCAAGCGCGGAAAAAGGTTCATCAAGCAAAAGCATGGATGGCTTTAACGCAAGTGTGCGAATGAGGGCGGCCCTCTGGCGCATTCCGCCGGAAAGCTGCGAAGGCCGGGCATTTTTAAAATGATCAAGATCATATTCATGCAGCATCTGATCAATAAACTGTTTTTTGTCTGGTGTGAGCTGGCGATTGATCTCAAGGCCAAGTGTAATATTTTTATAAATGGAACGCCATTCAAAAAGATGGTCTTTTTGAAGCATATAGCCAATGGGAGTATCACCGGTATCACAGGATGCTTTAACCGTACGGATATGTCCTGCGGTAGGGGTCAGCAGACCGAAGATCAGCGACAGGATGGTGGATTTTCCGCTGCCGGACGGTCCGATGATACCGACAAATTCATTTTCAAAAACATCAAAGGAAACATTTTGGACAGCCTTTGTTTCTCCGGACAATGTGTGATAGGAAAAATCAAGTGCTTCAATTTCTAATATTTTATTCATCCGGTATCCTCCTCTCATTTTGCGTAACCGTGCAGCATAGCAAAACGATTACAGTCTGACATCTTTATATGTATTTATTTTATGCGAAAGCCAGAGGAATGTCGCAAACCATAGATTTTTTTCGCAAAATAAAAAAAATGTCACGTTTTTTGAAAAACGCCCGTTTGTCTATATAAAGATTTTTCAGGAGGTATATTTATGCAACACGATTACAAAAATCCAATCATTTATCAGGCATTTACGGGAATGTGCAGGATTTTAAAGGAAGAGGAGGGCATGATGAATAAAGCGATCGCCATTGATATGGGTGTTAGTTTCAGCATATTCAGTAAGCTGCTGTCCGGAAAACGGCCGCTGACCGAGGGCTATGTGACAAAGCTGTTTACATGCTTTAATCGTGAACACTATGCGGTCTATGCACCGAAGCTGACCGCCTGTATTTGCGAGGCCTTTCAGATTCCGCAAACGAGTATGCTATATATCAAAATGAAGTCTAAAAGCTATGAGGACCTGCTGAGATATTTATTTTTTGAACTGAGGCCTGAGGACATAGAAACAGCGGCAGACCTTAAAGAACTGTTCTGTGCCCGGCTGCGCAGCACGCTTGCCGGATTGCTTGAAAAACAATGTCCGGAATGTGACGGTTACCGCCTTATACCGGATGAACATTTGAAGGTGCAGACACATATACCGCAGCTTGCGCCTGCATGTGTTTTTGTCGCCGGGCGCCTTAAGTGCGGGCAATGGTCCGATAAAATCTGTATTCTGGTCGTGCCCTATGACTGGAATAATGAGCATAAAATATTGTCTGATCCGTTTATTTTAGATAACTTCATACATTGTATGGTTGTCCGTCTGAGGAAAACACAGCCGAAACCAATTTGTACAGTGGATGTGGACGGTGAAATTGCCGGGACAACGGCCGAGTTTGAAACGATTTACATTGACCGGATCAGCTGCGGCGCCAGGAAGCTTGCAAAGGATATTTTTGAAAGGCTTTGCCGCAATATCACAGAGTAATTGCAGACATTGCCGGCGGTTTTTTGACCATCTGCTTTTGCTTTGGCTTCAGATAGCTGCCGGTATACGCTCTGTCTGTTATATTCATTTATTTATATTTATATTTATATTTATTTTTAGTGCAGCGGCCCGGAATCCATTTTATTCCGGGCCGCTGTGCGAAAGACGTTATTGATAAATTTTAAAAAGCACTTCTTTGACATAATAGCTGGAAAGCGCCATGGATGCCAGAATATCCGGCGTGCCGTCATCTTCAATGGACACCCAGCCCTGAAAATGGTATTTTTTAACAAGCTGCCAGAGCGCTTTAAAATCCAAAACACCTTCCCCGGGCTCCCAGAACCAGCGCCACCCGTCATCACAGATTTCCACGTCCTGAGCGTAGCGGATGCTGTCCGAAAGCGCGATGGATGCAGTATCTTTCAGATGGAAGGTACAGATGCGGTCATGATAAGTCTCGTAAAATTTCAGCAGGTTATCCCCCATAATGGCAATCTGGGCGGTATCCAGACAGTAAAATACATAACGGGGATCGGTCATTTCGATAAAACGGTGATGGTTTTCTTTGTTGACGGCGCAAAAAAATTCGTTATGCAGCCCGACCTGGACGCCTTTGGAAACCGCGTATTCGCCGATGTCTGAGAGCACCCGGGCCGCGTTTTGTAATGCTTCATTATCCAGCGGCCCGATACCGTAAAAGTTATTGCACGGACAGGTGTTTAAATGCCGTCCGCCAAGCTGAGCGCAAAGGTCAACGGCTGCTTTTCCGGCGGCCAGCACATCGTCATATTTATCTGCGCGGTAAGAATCATCGGCGCCGTGAAACATACCGCTGATCTCAAGACCGTGATCTTTGACAAAATCGGCAAAGTCTTTGGGTGTACCAAATAATTTTAAAATATCGGCCATATCCCATGGCGCAACTTCAATGCCGTCGTAGCCGGTGGCCTTGTGATAGCGTAAAATACGGTCCCAGTCCGAGTAGTAGGCAATATTACTTTTATCTTCGTAATAGAAATCCCGGAAATTGTCAATTTGTTTATAGGAGATCGTTTTCCAGTGATTCATATGGGAAAGCTTAATATTATTGGACATTTTATACACCTCCGCCGGTCACTGCACATCAGACACAGAAATGCCCAGGCAGTGCTTCATATAGTATACAGCTCTTAAAAGTCCCCGTGAAAAATCCCGGGTCTGTTTCGCATTAATCACAACAATGCCGTCATAGCCGCAGCTTTGCAAAGCTTCATGGATGGCCGGAAAATCCACGTTTCCCTGGCCAAGGTCTTTAAAAATCTGAGTTGCCTTAGCCTGCGGAAATTCCGGAGACGGGGAGGCATAAGCAGCCGCATCATCCACAAAATCTGTATCTGAGAAATGAACAGCTCCGATAAGACCGGCATTGCCGGCAATAAACTGTGCGGGATTCGTGCCTGCAATCTGGAGATTGGCGGTGTCAGCGTCAATATAAACCGGAGCGCTGCGCCGGAGCGATTTTACATAATCAGTAATGGCGCTGCCGCGAAGCAGGCTCCAGAACTCATTTTTCAGACAGAGCTTAATATTGCTGTCAGCCGCCTGTTTTGCCAGACGGATGATGACTTCGCCGTTTTTTTCAAGAAATGACGCAATAAAGCGGTCAATCTCCGTATCCGGACAGAGCGCTCTTACGGCAGCCTGGGGCGGCGTTGCGGTTAAACAGAAAACTTCGGAGCCGGCCTGGGCGCAGAAGCCGATAGCCTCGGAAGCAAAATGCTCCATGGCGTTAAAATACATGTCCATGGTACCGGAGCAGAACATAGACGGGTCCAGATGAACGCTGGGAATGTCCTTAATACCGGTTTCCTTAAGAAATTTCATATAATTTTTGACACTTTGAAATTTAATATTAATCGACCGCAGTGTTCTGGGGATGCCAGAACGCCCGCCGAAATCCCATTTGGGCTCATATGGAATTTCCATAGCTGAAAAGCCTGCTCCGCAGATCAGGGTATATATCTCGTCCCAGTAAAATTTACACTCCCTCTGATTGCGGTTAGGCATCTGATGATGCAAATCGATCATCTCCGTACTCACACAATAATGCATAAAAAACCTCCTCACTCACTTTTAATATTTTATAGCTGCACCCGGAACAGGAACCCGGAGTACATGCTTCTGTACGTTAAGAATACGTCTTTTGACATATAATGTCAATACTTTTATTAAAATATTTTAAAAAAGTTTTTATAAAAAGATTGACATGTGTAAAATTATCATGTATGGTTAAATTGCAGCTATGAAATGGGAACAGGCGCCGTTTTCATATACATATTGCATTATATTTTGCAGATGAAAGGTGAACGATTATGGAAAAGAAGGATTATATTGGTATTGGAATTATCGGATGCGGAACGATCAGCGATATTTATCTGACAAATTTTACACAGCATTATCATAATGTTAAAATTATCGCCTGCGCCGATATGTTTTTGGAAAAAGCGGAGGCGGCTAAAGAAAAATTTAAGCTTGCTAAGGCATGTACAGTAGATGAGCTTCTGAAGGATCCGGATGTGGAGCTGGTCGTCAACCTGACGATTCCTGCCGCTCATTACGAGATCAATATGAAAGCGTTAAAAGCCGGGAAGCACGTTTACTGTGAAAAGCCGCTGGCATTAAATGTGGAGGAGGCAGAGGCCACCGTTAAACTGGCAGAGCAAAAAGGGCTTATGGCATGCAGCGCCCCGGATACATTTCTTGGCGCCGGAATACAGACATGCCGAAAGCTGATCGATGCCGGGAAGATCGGACGGCCTGTGGGATTTACAGCGAATCTGGTGTGTCCGGGACATGAGCTGTGGCATGATGCTCCTGAGTTTTATTATAAACAGGGCGGCGGCCCGATGTGGGATATGGGGCCTTATTATATTACCGCGCTTGTTTCTTTGCTTGGCCCTGTAAAGAGAGTGTCCTGTATGGCTAAGATTTCCAGATCAGAGAGAGAGATTCACGGAAAGCCTATAAAGGTAGAAGTGCCGACCCATTATGCCGGCCTTATGGAATTTGAAAACGGCGCTGTGGGAAATATTAATATGAGCTTTGACGTCTGGGATTCGCAGCTCCCGTGTATGGAAATCTACGGGACAACAGGTATGCTTACGGTCCCTGATCCAAACCTGTTCGGCGGCTCCGTAAAATTTTTTGACGGAAGCAGGCTGTCAGATATTGTGCAGGCTGTGGAGGGGACGGCTTTTGCAAGGCTGGTGACGATGGTTACAAAAACACCGGAGTGCAGAACAGAGGTTCCTCTGGCATTTCCTGCGGATGAAGATCCGCGATGCAATATGCGCGGACTTGGCGTATCCGATATGGCCGGGGCGCTTATCGCGGGCAGAGACAGCCGCTTAAGCGGAGAACTATCCGAACATGTGGTAGAGGTTCTGGCTGGTCTTGACCGGGCGGCAAAGGAAGGCGCTGCCGTTGAGATGAAAACCTCCTGCCGCCGCCCGGAGCCTATGGCAGAAGGTAAGGCTTTGTGGCAGGTCGATTAAAACACTGCCTTGTGAAAGTCCTTTAAATAATTTATAATAAAGCTTATTAAAAAGTATTTAAATCAAGGATTGTTTAGAGGAGTAAAAGCTATGGTAACTGGAATGAGTAATATAGAAGTACGCAATGCGAACCGGGATCATATTCTTCAGATTATCCGGGAAAATGGCATGCTTACAAAAAAGGATATTTCGCTGAAGCTGAATTTAAGTCTTGCAACGGTAACCTCTCTGATCAGGGAGCTTCTGGATGAAGGGCTTATAGAGGCGGGAAAGGTCTCGGACTCGACAGGCGGGAGAAAGCCTGTTTTATATCAGCCTGTGGCTGATGCGCGGATGTCTTTAGGTATTGCTCTATCCAGACACCATATACGCATGGTGCTTGCCAACTGGAATCAGAAGGTTTTTAAAACGGAAAGCTTTAAAATACCCTATGAGGATACAGAAGCGTACTGGGCTGAGCTGAGCCGCCTGGTCGATGGCTTTCTGGAAGTAGAATATGATGAAAATGGCTGTTTTAAAGGCATAGGAATATGTATTCAGGGTATTACTTCCCCGGAAAATCAGCAGGATGATATAATTCCGGTAGAGTTTTTTACGGGCATCGGCATGGACGGGATCAAAAAGCACTTTCCTTGTCCGGTATTCTTTTTTGATAATATGAAAGCGGCGGCATACTCCCAGATCGGGGAGCCCGGAAATCGGCGGCGCACGGTGTATCTCCAGCTTGACCGCCTTGTCGGGGGCGCCGTGGTGGCAGACGGAGGCTTCTGGGGACTATCGGAGCGCACAGGAGCATTTGGGCATATGATCCTCCGGGATGACGGGGATAAGTGCTATTGCGGGCAGCGCGGCTGCCTTCAGACCTGCTGTTCCAGCGACGCTTTGAGAAAACGGAGCGGAATGGAGCTGCCGGAATTTTTTGACATGGCAGAACGCGGGGACGGGTTCTGCTGCGGGCTGTGGGCGGATTATCGGAAATATTTGGTGAGAGCGATACGCAACCTGAGAGTAATTTTTGATATTGACATCACTCTGGGCGGGGAAATGGTACCGTATTTAAAAAAATATGAGCGTCAGCTGTGCAAAATGCTGGAAGATGTAGATTTGTATAAGGAGCCTGTAAATTATCTCAAATTCAGCGGGGGAGGGGCTCTGGACGCGGCTATTGGCGCAGCGCATCTTGTTTTTGAGCGTGTGTGAAGGAGGAAAAAATATATATGAGCAGATTGATAACGCTAATGTCCTGCCAGTGGGCGGATATGGAGCTGGAGGAGCTTTTTTGCAAAGCGAAGGCCATGGGTTATGATGGTGTTGAACTGGCCTGCTGGGGGAGCCATCTGGATCCGAAACGGGCCGCGCTGGACGATGCTTATGTGGCGGAAGTGAAGGCTCTGCTGGCTAAATATGATTTAAAGTGTGTGGCCTTATGCGCTCACATTATCGGACAGTGTGTGGGGGATTACAATGATCCAAGACTGAATAATTTCGCGCCGCCTCAGCTTGCAGATCAACCGGACGCCATACGCGCCTGGGCCGTCGAGACAATGAAATACTGTGCCATTGCGGCAAAGCGGATGAACTGTTATGTTGTGACCGGTTTTACCGGCTCTCCCATATGGAAATACCTGTACAGCTTCCCACAGACAACCGAGGAAATGATCACAGCCGGTTATCAGGAAATCTATGATCTGTGGGTGCCGATCCTTGATGTATTTAAGGAAAACGGGATTCGGTTCGCCCTGGAGGTCCATCCCGAGGAAATTGCCTTTGACTATTACTCAACAAAGCGTCTGTTAGAGCAGTTTAAAGACCGTCCGGAGTTTGGGCTAAATTTTGACCCGAGCCATCTGATCTGGCAGGGAATAAAGCCAGAGCTGTTTTTGCAGGATTTTATCGACCGTGTGTACCATGTTCATATGAAAGACGCAGCGGTGACTTTAGACGGCCGGAGCGGGCTGTTAGGCTCCTATATCGACTTCGGCGACCTGAGAAGAGGCTGGAACTTCCGCTCTCCTGGGCACGGGGACGTGGATTTTGAGGCCATCATCCGTGTGCTCAATGCCTGCAATTACCAGGGGCCTTTGTCGGTAGAGTGGGAGGATTCAGGAATGGAGAGAGAGTACGGGGCGAAGGAAGCCTGCGCATTCGTAAGAAAGGCAGATTTTGAACCGTCTGCTGTGAAGTTTGACAGCGCTATTTCCAACAGCGGCAGCCGATAAAACGGCGGAGTCAAAAGACTGTCGTATAGGATATAAAGGGGGATACAATAGCCATGAGAAAGACATTGAGATATGGAATGGTCGGCGGTGATTTAAATGCATTCATCGGAGGCGTTCACCGCATTGCCATTAGCTTTGACGGGAGAGCCCGGCTGGCGGCCGGATGCTTTAGTCCGGACATGGCGGCCAACAAAGCGTGTGGCCAGTTCTATGGTCTGGATGAGGACCGGATATACGAGGATTATAAAGAGATGGCCCGGAGGGAGAGCGAGCGTGCGGATGGCATTGACTTTGTGTCGATCGTTACACCAAATTGCTTCCATTATCAGATTGCCCGGGAGTTTTTAAGCTGCGGAATCCATGTGCTTTGCGAAAAGCCGCTGAGCTTTGAAGTGGGGGAAGCTGAGGAGCTAAAGGCCCTGGCTGAGGAAAAAGGACTGTACTTTGCGGTTAACTACTCCTACTCGGGAAATAATATGGTAAAGGAAGCCAGGGAGCTCGTAAAGCAGGGAGTGATCGGGGATGTGATCAATGTGAATGCAGAATATCTCCAGGAGTATCTGGTGGACGACATCGGTAAGGGTGATCAGAAGATGGTGAAGCTGTCCTCATGGCGGAAGGACCCGGAGATTGCGGGGATTTCCAACTGTGTAGGCGATATAGGCACTCATATCGAGCATACGGTGGCTTATATCACCGGGCTGAAGCTGAAGAAGGTAGCGGCAGTGCTGGACAGCTACGGCCAGCCGCTTGATCTGAACGCGAATATACTTGTGGAGTTTGACAACGGGGCCCATGGCGTGTACGCCGCCTCCCAGGTGTGCGTCGGGCATATGAACGGCCTTGTGGTGCGGATTTTCGGAACTGAGGGAGCAATCGAATGGGTACAGGAAAATCCCAACATATTGAAGGTCTCCTTAAAAGGGCAGCCAATGCAGATTTATAACAGGGGGATGGGCTATGTGAGCGGGCGCTCCAAAGTGATGAACCGTCTGCCATCGGGACATCCGGAGGGATTGTATGAGGCGTTTGCCAATATTTATAAATGCTATATCAGTGCGATCTTAAAGAAGGTCAATGGAGAAACGCCCGCCGGGGCAGATTTGGATTTCCCGACGGCGGACGACGGAATTGCCGGAGTAAGGTTTATTCATGCCTGTGTAGAGAGCAGCAGAAACAGCGCGGTATGGGTTGAAGTTTAATTCCGAAGGCAGGACGATCACAATATGCCAGAGACACTGCGGACGATAAATCACCAACAAAACATTGCCTTTAAACCGCCTTCTATGGTATAATGGCCGCGAAGCGGCTATTATACCGCGTCTTTTGCGCAAAGCCCGAAGGGCGTATTCATCTGCGCAAAAGTACGCATCGAGGCGAAGCCATAGCATGGCAGCGGCAGCAGCCATGATATAATGGGCGCGAAGCGGCTATTATAGCGCGTCTTTTGCGCAAAGCCCGAAGGGCGTATTCATCTGCGCAAAAGTACGCATTGGAGGCAGTTTTACGAAAGGGGAAATGACGTTATGGATCGAAGAAAGTCCAGTGCCGGTGCGCTTTGTGCGGTTCTGGTAATTGTTGCGATGATCGCAGGTATATTTATCGGAATACTGATTGGCAGAACAATGGGATCAGGCAGCAGCAGTGAAAATAAAGCGGAGCAGTCCAGTTCAATAGAAGGCGGCGAAAGCGGCGGTCAGACGGAAGGTCAGCCGGCTGAAACAGGTGCGGCGGACACGGTTACCGATACTGGCTCTGAAGCGCCGGAAAGCGGCAGTGAGGACGAACAAAATGCTGTTGTCATGTCCATCAACGGCCGGGAACTGACAATGGAAGAAATTAATTATTATCTGTACCAGCAGCGGGACTACTATGTAGACCTTTATGATGAAGAACCGTGGGATATGGTCATGGAAAATGGACAGACTGTTTCAGAATATGCCAAGCAGCAGATGTATGATGATATTGTAAGAATACAGATTCTTGTAGGACAGGCCGCGAATTATGGCGTTGAAATGACCGATGAAATGCGCGCGCAGCTTGCGGATTCTGCCCAGGAATATGTAGATAAGCTCGGACCGGAAATCTGTGCGCAGTTCGGGCTGAACGCTTCTGCTATTGCTCAGGTATATCAGGACGGCGAGCTGAGTAATGCCGTTTATAATACAGTTCTTGACCAGCTTCGGACGCAGATGCGTGAGGACAGCAATTACAGCAGTCTTTCAGATGAGGAATTTGAAAATGCTGTGAATGATGCCTACAATGCGCTGTTTGAAGAGTGGAAGGCCAGTGCGGATATTCAGACGACCGCGATCTGGGATACGATCGTTGTAGGCTCCGTAGGCTGACAGGAGATAAAGAATGAAATATGATTCAATGATCGAAGGTATTTTTATCGCACGCCCGAACCGCTTTACGGCCAGGGTGATAGCAGAAGGCCGGGAAGTCATTGCACATGTTAAAAACACAGGCAGATGCCGGGAATTGCTGATTCCCGGCGTTTGTGTTTACCTGCAAAAAAATGACAATCCGGCAAGAAAAACAGCGTTTACGCTGATTGCTGTTCAAAAAGGCAGCCGTCTTGTAAACATGGATTCACAGGCGCCGAACACGGTTGCATGGGAATATATCCGGGATGGGCATCTGATACCGGATTTAACACTTTTAAAGCGAGAGCAGACCTTTGGCTCGTCCCGATTTGATCTGTACTATGAGGCCGGAAATAAAAAAGGATTTATCGAAGTCAAAGGCGTAACGCTGGAAAATGACGGAGTAGCCCGTTTCCCTGATGCGCCTACCAAGCGCGGACAAAAGCATATCAACGAACTTGTGTCGGCACACCGGCAGGGGTATGAAGCATGGATATTATTTATTGTACAGATGGAGAATATGCGTTTCTTTACCCCGAACACGCAGACACATCCGGATTTTGCCCGGGACCTGTATGAAGCCCGCCGCCAGGGCGTCTTTGTACGGGCTTTTGAATGTACAGTGACCAGAGACACGCTAAACATTGCGCGGGAAATACCGGTAATTCTGCCGGAAGATATACATGGTGAATCCGGCTTAAGCTGATGTACAGCTCATATGTCTCTGGATGGCTAAAGGGCCATGTCTGGCTGAAATCTGGTTGAAATGTTCCGGACGGATGCAGACATGCCAAACCGGGTACAGACATGCCAAATTTGCGTGACAGTCTATGGATTTTATACTATAATAAAAAATACTTATTGGCCGGACGGTCGGCAAGGCGGACTTTGAATCAATATATCCTGTTTTATTTATGAAAGCTTCGTCCGTCGGGCCTGAAGAAACTTCATCATATAGAATGACTGCCATAATAAAGCAAACGAAATGCAATAAAGCAAAAGAAATGGAGAAAATATGAGTATTTATGAATCTTTAAATCCGGTGCAGCAGGAGGCAGTGTATCATACTCAGGGGCCGGTGCTTATTCTTGCCGGCGCCGGTTCGGGAAAGACACGCGTACTGACTCACAGAATCGCCTACCTTATTGATACGCAGGACGTGAATCCGTGGAATATACTGGCCATTACATTTACGAATAAGGCGGCCGGAGAAATGAGGGAACGTGTTGATCAGATCGTTGGCTACGGCTCAGAAAATGTCTGGGTCAGTACATTCCATTCCACATGTGTCCGCATTTTGCGCAGGTATATCGACAAACTGGGATATGACCGGAATTTTACGATTTATGACACTGATGACCAAAAAACGGTCATCAAAGAGGTATGCAAAAAGCTTAATATTGATACAAAGATATTTAAAGAACGTTCCATGCTGGCTGCAATCTCATCGGCTAAGGATGAGCTGCTGACAGCGGAAGAATTCCGGCTGCGTCCCGGCGGCGACTATGCCCGGCAGCGTATTGCCGCAGTATACCAGGCATATCAGAGTACTTTAAGGAGCAATAATGCGCTTGATTTTGACGATCTGATCATGAAAACGGTAGAGCTTTTCTCAACTCAGCCGGATGTGCTTGCCTATTATCAGGAGCGGTTTAAATATATTATGGTCGATGAATATCAGGATACCAACACGGCACAATTTAAATTTGTCAGCATCCTGGCATCCAAATATAAAAACCTTTGCGTTGTCGGTGACGATGACCAGTCTATCTATAAATTCCGGGGGGCAAATATTTATAATATTCTGAACTTTGAAAAGGAATATCCCGAAGCTAAAGTGATCAAGCTGGAGCAAAATTACCGCTCCACCCAAAATATTCTCGGAGCCGCTAATGCGGTGATTAAAAATAATTCCGGGAGAAAGGATAAGTCGCTGTGGACATCCAATGAGGAAGGGAATCCCGTCGTTCTGGAGCAATATAATACAGAGTATGAGGAAGCAGCCGGCGTTGTAGATGATATTGATATGCTTACCAAAAATCATGCGGTGAAATACAGCGACTGCGCAGTCCTTTACCGGACAAACGCTCAGTCCCGTGTGCTTGAGGAAAAATTTGTCATGCGCGGTATCCCTTACCGGATGATCGGCGGGCAAAACTTTTATGCCCGAAAAGAAATCAAAGATTTGCTCTGTTATTTAAAAACGATCGATAATGGCCGGGATGATCTGGCGGTGCGCCGAATTATCAATGTCCCCAAACGGGGAATTGGCGCAGCGTCTTTAAATAAAGTGGATGATTACGCCGTACGCTATGGCCTGAGTTTTTTTGAAGCGCTGGAAAGAGCAAAAGAAATCCCGGCTATGGGAAAGGCGGCGGATAAGATCACAGGGTTTGTGAATATGATCCAGGTGCTCCGTGCAAAGCTGGAATACATTTCAATCTCAAAGCTGTTGGAAGAAATTCTTGAAGAAACCGGTTATGTGAAGGAGCTTCGGGCAGAGGGTACTGAGGAGGCGCTGGCAAGGATTGAAAATATCGATGAATTAATGAATAAAATCGTCACTTATGAGGAAGAGCATGAAGCTCCATCATTGAGAGAATTTCTTGAGGAAGTCTCCCTTGTGGCAGATATTGACAGCCTGGATGAGTCCAATGAGCGTGTCGTTTTAATGACATTGCACAGCGCCAAAGGACTGGAGTTTCCGTATGTGTTTATGACAGGGCTTGAGGACGGGCTTTTTCCAAGCTATATGTCCATCGTCAGCGACGACAGTCTGGCTGTGGAAGAAGAACGCCGGCTGTGTTATGTAGGGATCACAAGAGCGATGAAGCATCTGACACTTACTTATGCCAAAAGCCGGATGGTTCACGGAAGTACTCAGTACAATAAAGTATCCCGTTTCGTCAGAGAAATCCCCGGCCGGTATTTATAAATGCAGGTTGTGCTGGAAGAAGAAATGCCTGCAGAAAAGTGTGTTAATTTTGTCAGCAGCGCCCGTCGTTATGAGGATGTGTACGTGGCCATGCAGAGCA
>CASFBR010000136.1 GCA_949292795.1 uncultured Eubacteriales bacterium | reverse complement strand
CCGGCAAAAATCACACCGATGCGTTTCTTTGCCGCCTTATTTCCGGCCGCAGTCTGCATTTCACTTTTATCCGGCGCCAGGCCCGCAATTTGTACCGCAGTTGCATCCGCAGCAGTCCCGGCGGCCTGTGCCATACCTCTATACTGTACATCGCCGGCATTGGGCGCTGCCCCTGACGGCATACGGCCGTCTTCTGCTGTGTCATATTTTGAAGCCGGCCGGGAAAATGGAAGCGGTGCTTCTTTGTTATTGGCCTGCTCTTCTTTGTTATTGGCCTGCACTTCTTTGCTATTAATTTGATCAGCAGTTTCAGCCGCATCGGCCACACCAGCCATCCGCACGGTCAAAAACTGGTCTGTTGTATTCGGACCTACAGCCGTGTCCGAACCGGCACACCCGCCGGCCTTCAACGCATCGTCTGCATCCGGCTGCCCGGTCTGCGTCAGTTCTTTTAACAGCTCGTCAATCCCGCAAAAACGCTGATCTGCCTGAACAGACATCCCCCGGGCAATACTGCGCGAAAAAGCTTCGGACACACAGATACCGGCAATATCGCCTAACGGCGTCAACAAATCAGAAACGCTGCGGCTTGCACTGGCCTGAGGCACAATGCCGCTGACCATCTGATACATTACGGCACAGCAGGCATAAACATCCCCCCACGGGCCCTGATGGCTGTCCGGACGGTACTGTTCTTCCGGGGCATATCCATGCTTTAAAATAACGGTCATGTTTTCCTGTTCATTAAAATCATAGCTTCGGGCCGCTCCAAAATCAATCAGCGTCAGCCGCCGGTCCGGCCCGAGGATGAGATTATCGGGACTTATATCCCGATGGATCACATGAGCCCGGTGCATCGCCTGTACAGCCATTAAAACAGGCTGCATCAGCGCTACTGTCTCCTGCTGTGTAAATAACTGACCGGTCCGGCGCATATATTCCCGCAGGGTAAGGCCGGGCACATACTCGGTCACAAGATAGGCTGTATGGTTATCCTCTATAAAATCCCGGAACGCCACAATGCCGTCAATACCGGAAAATTGTGATAAAATCCCGCTTTCCCGGCGAAATTTCTGAATCTCATTATTAAAATCCACCGGGGCTGTTCCCGGGACCGGACATACATCCTGTCCGTCCCTGCGAGCATATCTCTGCGGGAAAAATTCCTTCACCGCCACAACGGTCTCTTTAGGCATGTCTGCTGCAATATATGTCAGGCCAAAACCGCCATGGCCAATCAATGTTCCCAAAAGATAGCGTCCCGCCAAAATTGAAAACGGCGACAGCTCATTGCCCGGCCGAAAATGATCCCATGAAAAACCGCAGTGTGGACAAGGCTGGCGTGTCTCCTTCCAATACTTCATACACTGCGGGCAAAGATGATGAACATCAATCATAAACTGCCGCCCCCGCTTTCGTCTGCGATTTCCTTAATCAGCTCATCAAGGATGTCTAATGTGCGCTGCTTCGGATAGACATACCGGCTTCCCGGAAGCGCCTGGATAAACTCGCAAAACGCCTGCCCGATGCTGCTTTCTTCAAGATGGAGATTGCAGGCATAAGCGCCGTCGATAAATTCCTGCGTTGCATAAATGTGGACGCCGAATTTCGGGTCACAGGTCAGCGTCAGATACGGCGGCACCGGCAGCCGCTCCATATCCGCAATGCATCCAAAAATACGGCCGGCAGCAATATCTTCCCGAAACTCTGTCAGCAGCTCCTTTCGCACCCCAGGCGGCACCGGCATGATCAGCTCCGGCGGAAGATCCGCCATAATGCCGTCCATAGCAAATTTTCTCAGGCCATCCTCTGTAAAAATTGTGTAGTAATCCCCGGTCAGGCAGCGCAGGCGCTCAAATCTCCGGTCACTTAAATCGATCAGATATTCCCGGTTTGGCACCTCCGGCCAGAAATGACCGGCAATCCGTTCACGGGTATAATAATGTCCGAGACAGGGCTGCGACATCAGTACAAAATAGCTGTCCGTGTCTGTTCCGCGCATATAAGATGCCAGAATCTGCTCCACATCACTGCTGTAAGCAGTCAGCATCTGACATTCCGTAAGCACTGCCGTAAAACGCTTCTCGTAAAGTCCGATAAGCTTTGGCGCCGTTTCGATCTGTGCTACGGATAAACGGTCATCCATCCGTATGAGATAATGGGGTGTAATGACAAAAAACGGCAGCGGGTCGATATTCACAAAGGCCGCATCCTGAGCAAAATAATAGTAAACCGAGTACTGTCCCCGGGATACAAGCGCCAGGGGAAGCAGCCGCCGAAGCAGCTTCAGATTTCCCCGACGGGTATCGTCCCCGCTTCTCTGAGGCAAAAAAGCGACAAGCTGATGAACGTCAAACCGCCGTCCGGCCCGCCATAAATAAAACAGTCCGGAAAACAGGCTGCTTTCTCCGGGCAAATACATCGACATCTGTGCTTCATCCTGGGATGTCTCCCACTCAAAAATATTTTCCAGCGCCGCTTCAATCTGCGGCCTGCCATAGATCAGGCCGTTTTGAGGCAAATGCTCCGGTATGGCTCTGGCCAGTGCCTTTAAAGCTTCCGGCGGCTCCTGCGCGGAAAAATGAAGCTGGGATAAATCCGATAAAAGTTCGCTGATTGCTTCCCTTGTATGGTAAGTTTCCTCCCCCTGCAAAAGCATCTCATAATACTGGTTTAACTCCCGCACCTGGGGCAGTGTCAGCTGCAAATACTGAATAAGCTGACGCAGGGCGCTGTATGATAAGATACGCTCGTCCTTAAGCGCCTTATGAATCGATGTACGCTCAAGTCCGGCGTTTTTTGCAATACGGGCAATCGGTTCCCCGCTCTGGGTCAGCAGTTCCTTTAAGAAAACAGAAAATTTTGACATAACATAATCCTTCCTCAATCCGAGAAATTTCAATGTATTTATTATATCATTTTCTGCCTTCTTTTTCTTTTAGTTTTTTGTGTAAAATGTCCAAAAAGCGTGACGTATTTTTAAAAAATTGTGTCACACTTTTTGTCACACCTTCGGCAACCGGCTTCACGCCCGTTTAAGCTTATTCCTATTTACAGAACCGTTATATCTTTTTCAGTCTTTTCTGTGATCTGACCAATGATCCGGGCATACGCATGACGGCACCTGAGCCGTTCTAAGAGGCGCCCGCTATCCTCCGGGGCACAGGCGATGAGCAGACCGCCGCTTGTCTGAGGGTCTAAAAGTACCTCTTCAAAAGCATAGTCGTCATCGATAAACGCCACAGACGCTTCCACATGATGCCGGTTGCGCTGAGCAGCGCAGGTAATCATAAACTCCTTTGCATACGCATAGGCGGCCGGAAAAAACGGGATTTTATCGCGGTAGACCAGTGCGCTGACTCCGGATGCCCTTGTCATTTCCAGAAGATGTCCAAGGAAGCCAAAGCCGGTCACATCCGTACACGCATGAACCTTCAATTCGGCCATGGCCTCACAGCCGTAGCGGTTAAGCATTTCCATACTCTTAGCAGCCTCTTCAAAGGCTCCCAGATGATCCATCTCCACCTTCACTGCCGCTGTAATGATCCCCACACCCAGCGGCTTTGTCAAAAGCAGGAAATCCCCTGGCCGGGCGCCCCGGTTTGTCAGGATATGCTCCGGATGAACAATACCTGTGACAGACAGGCCGTACTTTGGCTCATTGTCCTTGATCGAATGACCGCCGCACAGAACTGCCTGAGCCTCCGCCACTTTCTCAGCACCGCCGCGCAATATTTCACCAAGTATCTCATACTCCAGAAATTCCGGAAATGCCACAATATTCATAGCAGTCTTTACCGTTCCGCCCATGGCATACACATCGCTTAAGGCATTGGCTGCGGCAATCTTACCATACAAATACGGATCATCGACAATCGGCGGGAAAAAGTCCAGAGTCTGTATGATTGCCATGGAGCTGCTAAGCTTATACACCCCGGCATCATCGCTGCCCTCAAATCCTACAAGCAGGTTGTCATCCCAGATGGCAGGAAGCCCCTGTACCATCGTTTCCAGCGTATCTGCCGGAATTTTTGCGCCGCAGCCGCCGGTGGCGCAAAGCGCTGTCAGATGAATCTTTCCATCCCCGGGAAAGACCCTCTGATACAATGCTTTTGTATCTGTAAAACCATAGTCGGCCATATCCAGTCTCCTTTCTCATCCGATCATGCCGGACATTAAAATAGCCTGAAGTACGCCGCCGGCAATCGTACGGGCTTTATCCGAAATTGTGACACAGTTTCCCTGCTCTGAAGCTCTCGGATCAATATCCGCGATTTTAAAGCCTTTTGTCACCGGCAGCCCTTCATGCAAAAGCCCGCGCAAAACGCCATCGATGGACGCTTTTACCGGCGTGTCACCGATCCACGCGATCACATCGCCCTGATGCACAAGATCACCGATAGCGGCCGCCTCCCGCATTGTTCCGGCTGCCGGAGCGTGGATGACCCGTTCTTTGCCAATGCCTGCAATGATCCCCGGAATCCCGGTATTTGGAAGGGCATATCCGTCCCGCAGGATACGGCCCAGATGATGTCCCCGCATTGTCTCAATGACGACATGAACATCCCTGCCCGCACAAAAGCCCGGGCCAAGGCCAATGACAAGCGGAGCCATCGTTTTATCCGTACCGGTATTTTTTTTGGCAATAATGGCATCGACCACGACCTGCGGAGCCATCGTTTTAATCCACAGCCCTTTGGTGTCCTCAATGACCGGCACGGCTTTCTGTCTCCAGGCCGAAAGGATGTCCTCTTTTTTAAATACCCGCCGGGCACATATCCCTTCCACCGTCACCTCATTTTTATACATTGCCTCGCTGAATGCCGCCAGACGTCGGATCGTCGTCGGCTGTCCGCTCTCAAGCACAAGCACTTTAAAGCCGCAGGAGGCAAGACAATGGATCGTTCCTGTTGCAATATCTCCGCCGCCGCGGACAATGACAAGACAATCGCTTCTCTCCAAACTAATCACTCTCCTAAATCCTAACACGCATACACCGGCACGCCAGACGGCGGCCTTCAATCTCCCGGTCACTTCTTAGCGCGGGCTTACCGGACGCCCCGCCGGCGGCCTGCATGAGCTTACCGCCGGATGCAGGGCTGTGCTTACCGGATGGCATTACTTCAGCCACCGGATGGCATCCCGGGGCGTATCGATATCGATTCCCGCTAAAGCGTCCTTAATTTTTACCGTCTGCACAAGCTTTGGATGCCTGCGCAGCACCTCCCGGCCTCCGGTATCCCCCCTTAAGGCACACAGCTCCCCAAAAAGGCACCTTGGGAAAATTACCGGACTTCCCGGAATCCACTTTTGCGGACGTTCGGGATTTAGCGGTGGAAGGCCTTCTGCGGGCATCGGCACCGGCAGATAAAGCGGACGGATGATCCGGTCCGGGTACAAATTAAATGCGGCCTGAAGCTGCCTTAGCACCTGCGGTGTCAAAAAAGGCATGTCTGCCGGAATAAACATAATGCCTTCGGCATCCATACACGCCTGTGTGCCAAGCATCACAGACCGGCTCTGCCCCTGCCCGGGACAGTCATTATAAACAACGATAATCTTTCGCTCCTCAGCCAGCCTTCCTACGGCATCCTCTGCAACCACAGCTACCGTCTTAAAAAAACAGGCTGTTTTTACATGATCCATGACCCGCGCCGCCAAAGGCTTTCCCTGATACATCATCAACAGCTTATTTTCTTCCATCCGCCTTGAAAATCCGGATGCCATAATAACCGCTGCCAGACACACGGCTGACGGCTTTGCTGCCACGCCGCTGGCGGCACGGCTGCCATTTCCCTGCGCCCTCATGGCCGCAGGCTCCCAATGATGACCGGGTCTATATCCGGCCGCAGCTTTGCAGCAATCAACGCAGCCGCTTCCTTAAGCTCCGGTGTGTTTACCTGGGAAAAAAACATTGCTTTTTTCCCGATTGCTTTTGCGAAAAGCCCTCTGCTTCCTGTAATGGCAGCCACAATGTGCCCGCAGGTCAGCATATCGCCGTCTTTTGCTCCGGTAAGCTGCGAAAAAAGTTCAAACCGGTGTACATTATGCGGGCCAACAGGCTGTCCGAGAAGAAACAGCGGCATAACGCCGATGGTCATCTGCGTCTCCCGGATCACCACCGGCTCATATTCTGCCCAGCCTTTCAGCGGCAGTGAACGTGAGCCGTCCGCCTCGATCAGAATTATATCCGTATGCGTCTGCGCCCATTGAACCATTTCCGGTGAAAATCCGCTAAGCTTTCCCCCGGGCACAAGCGCATCGGCAGCATAGTAAATGCCCGGAAGGCTGCACGGATTTGACAGACCGGATTGGTCCTTTAAGATCAGATGGCGGTGCACGTCTGCCGGAGGAACACGCATATGCGTTGAAGCGGCCACACAGACACGGTATTGCGTACAGAGCGCTTCCGCCAGCGTTTCAATGAGCGTTGTCTTACCGCCGGAACCTACAACAGACACAATGCTTCCTTTATGAAGATCAAGCTCAGCGATTACAGCTTCAATATTTAAAAGCATTTCTTTTCCTCCTGGCAGATGCCGTCTAAAAGCCGTCCGGACGCCTCGCCGACCCGTCCAGAAGTCCCGGTCAAATCCCCATACGCCAAAGCTGTTTTTATGTTCTCTGACAAATCGTGAAAAGCACTTCATCGTATCGATAAAAACCGATGCATCGATTCCGGCAGTCCTGTATTTTTCCCGTGTATTGCCGGCAGCCCGAAGCATACAGGCAAGCATTTTCATGCCCTGCCCGTCATCGCCAAGGATTTTTTTAGCTTTAGCCGGCTTTTTTCCCATTGCGGGCCAGAAAGTGACGGTATAAGCGCCGACGCATCCGCCGGGAGCAGCGCCGCTGCCTGACAGATGGACGCCTGCACCGGCTCTGGCATATCTATTTTTTTTGCAATGGCATAAATCATTTCAATGTCGTTTTCCATCGTTATATATTCTCCAAACTATTTCACAGGCGAACAAACGGCATCCGGAAATTTCCGAATGCTGTCTTGAAGCTTTCAAATGCCGCCTGTATTACGCCGCCTGTATTACAGGGCCTCCATCGCAGCCATCACCTTTTCCGGTGTCATCGGCAGCGACCGCATATTAATGCCAACAGCGTTTCTAAGCGCGTCGGCGATGGCCGGAGCCGGCGTATTGACAACGATCTCGCCGATGGACTTGGCGCCGTAAGGGCCGCTTGGCTCATAGCTGGATTCAAATTCCACACGGATTTTTCCGACATCGACGCGGGAAGGAATCTTATACTGCATAAAGGAATTGGTCATCATCTTTCCCCGGTCGCTGTACTTGACATCCTCGTACATGGCAAAGCCAATACCCTGAGCGATACCGCCCTCTGTCTGTACCCGGGCCAGATTCGTATTGACGACCGTTCCGCAGTCTACAACACCGACATAGTCTAATATTTCATACTTTCCGGTCTCCTTGTCCAGCTCGATCTCCACAAAGCCGGCCATCAGCGGCGGCGGGGATGTGGGGCTTGAATAAAAGCCGGAACCGTTAAGATAATTTCCAAGGTAGCTTCCCGCACTGTGGACTGCAATATCATGGATCGATACGCTTCTTCCGGTCGCCACCTCGGTCACCTTTGTCCCGTCAAAATAAAACTTTTTCGGATTAAACCGCTCCAGCGGCATATCATATTTTTCCGGGTCAAGCATTTTGGCGCCGGCAAAAATAATTTTATTTTTCAGATCGCAGGCCGCGTTATACACCGCCATACCGGTCACATAAGTCGTCGCCGACGCATAGGAGCCCGGATCAAACGGTGAAACATCGGTATCTACCTGTGCGATAATAAACTGATCCATATCGGCCAGAAGCGTTTCTGCTGCGATCTGGGTCAGAATCGTATCACAGCCGGTACCCATATCTGTCGCTCCGATCTTTAACGTATAGTAACCGTCATCGTTGAGCTTGATCTCCGCACCGGCCGTATCAACCTTGGCGATACCGGAGCCCTGCATGGCAATCGCCATACCGACCGCTCTTACCTTTGTTTCACTGACCTCAACGCGCGGATATTTTTTGTCCCACCCGATCATCTGCTTGCCGCGATAAATACAGCGGTCCAGCGCCGAGCTTGTCAGCGGTTCATTATAATAGGCCGGCATCAGCTCGCCGAAACGGACCATATTTTTCTCTCTAAGAGCCGTCGGGTCCATGCCAAGCTTCACTGCCAGCTCATTGACCGCCGACTCCAGGGCAAAAAGTCCCTGAGTTGCGCCGTAACCGCGGAAGGCCGCCGCGGGCATTGTATTGGTATACACGCCTGTATATTTAAAACGGAATGCTTTAGCCTGGTTATACAGCGGAATCGACTTATGGCCGCTTAGTCCGATCGTCGTCGTTCCGTGCTCGCCGTAGGCCCCCTGGTTCGACAGCGTCGTCAGCTCGATTGCCCGTATACTTCCGTCATGATCGGCGCCGACTCTGGCGCGGATGCACATCTGATGACGGCTGTTGGATGCCATAAAGGCTTCCTGGCGGGTATAGATCATTTTTGCGGCCATACCGGTTTTTAATGTCACAATAGCCGGATAAAATTCTGAAACGACCGTCTGCTTGGCGCCAAAGCCGCCGCCGATCCTTGGCTTGATCACGCGGATGCGCGTCTGCGGAATCTGCAGTGCACGGGAAAGAATACGACGCACATGAAACGGCACCTGCGTCGATGTGACAACACAAAGACGGCCATTGTGATCCAGATAAGTATATGTACGGAAGGTTTCCATCATACACTGCTCCTGGGCATAGGTTTCATATTCGTGATCCACGATCACATCGCAGCGCCCGAACTCCGCGTCCACATCTCCGTGCTCTTCCACACCATTGACAACGATATTGCGTTTATTATCCTCACCCTGGAAATCGTAATGGTTAAAATAATCATCATAATTATGAATAATGACCGGATTATCCATCGCATTTTTATAATCCAGCACCGGCGTAAGTACTTCATAATCCACTTTGATCAGCTTAAGCGCCTGTAAAGCGGCTTTTTTATTGGAGGCGGCCACCAGCGCGACCTCATCGCCTACATAGCGCACATACTCATCAAGGATCAGGCGGTCATAGGAGGACATCTCCGGATATGTCTGCCCGGCATTGGTAAAACGAACCTTCGGCACATCCTTATACGTCAGGACACAGGCTACGCCTTTGACAAGCAGTGCCTTCGAAACATCAATCGCTTTGATGCGGGCATAGGCATAGGGGCTGCGCAAAGCCATGACGATCAGACATTCCCTGGGCGCTAAATCATTGGTATACAATGGTTTTCCTGTCACAAGGGACATGCCGTCCACCTTGCGCACAGGTCTGCTCACATATCTCATTCCTCTACCCCCATATATTTCTTAATGGCCCGCATCTGGCTCATATAGCCGGTGCAGCGGCACAGATTTCCTGCCAGATAATGTAAAATATCTTCTTCTGTGGGATTTTCCAGTTCCTTTTTCATCGCGATAATATTCATGATCAATCCCGGGCTGCAAAAGCCGCACTGGTCGGCGCCCTCGTCAACGAGCAGGGAGCCGATGACTTTTGCTTCCTCCTGCACACCCTCCAGTGTTGTTACATTTTTATTGTTGCAGCGCATCGCCGGCACGCTGCAAGAAAGCACCGGCTTTCCTTCCAGCCACACCGTACACAGCCCGCAGTTGGTCGTATCGCAGCCGCACTTTACGCTCTTATAGCCGGCACTACGCAGCACGGACATGAGCATATCGTCGGGATCGCAGTGAAGCTTTTTCTTTTCACCGTTAATATTGATGTGGATTAACATCCCTCCACCTCCTTTACGGCCCGTCCAAGGAGCACGCCGGCAATTTTCTGGCGGTAGCCGGCGCTGGCACGCATATTTGTCCCAAAAGAAATCTCCGACTTAAGCAGCGCTTTTGCCTGCTCTGCGGCTTCGTCTGCGGGCTTTCCCTCCGACAGCAGCTGTGTCAGGCACTGTGCTGTCTTTGGAGCGCAGACGGCCCGCCCCGGCCGGGCGCCCACGGTTACTTTATAGCAGCCGTTTTCTTTTACCGCAGCAACATTGACCAGAGGAAAATCGGCCTCCGCATTGCGGAACATCTGATAGCTGGCGGTAATGGTGCCTTTGCGGATGACAATTTTTTCAAGAATATCCTTTTTATAGGGCATCTGCATAAATTCCTCAAGGCTCATCATACCTTCCCTGTACAGCTTCACCTTCGTATCCAGCGCCAGCAGCGGCGTCAGAAAATCCGAAAATCCAAACCGCGAATAGACCGAACCGCCCACTGTCACTACGTTTCGGAACTGTACGCCGATAATGGGCGCCACAGCCCGGCTTAAAATTCCTGAAAAATTTTCCTGTAAAAGACGGCTTGTCTCCACACTGCGGTAGCTTGTCATCGCTCCGATCTCAATGGCATCCTGTGTTTCCCGAATATAATCAAGCCCGGCTTCGGACAAATCAACAGCGGTATTGATTCTTTTATTGCCCATCCGCAGCCATGCGCATCCGGCAACAATATGGTTTGTCTTGCGCGCAGTCAATACCTCATACGCCTCATCAAGGCTCTGCGGCATTGCGTAATCTTTTGCAGTAAACATGAATCTCCTCCTACTCCTTTGCTTGTCAGGCGATTGTCTCAATGTAATGGATCATATCATCCAGATAGCTGTGAGTAAATTCTTCGATAGCGCCCCGGTCACACAGCGAAGCAATCGCCGGTTCGATCGGCAGTGCGGCATACGCCGGGATTGCAAGTGTCTTAGCCATTTCCTCGCCCTTGCCTTCGCCGTAAATATAAATCTTCTTTCCGCAGTCCGGGCACAGAAGGTAACTCATGTTCTGTACAAGGCCGACAACCGGGATATTCATCTGCTTTGCCATGTTGTAGGCTTTCTTTACGATCATCTCCACAAGCTCCTGCGGGCTGGTGACGATCACGATACCGCTGACCGGAAGGGACTGGAATACCGTTAAAGGTACATCGCCGGTTCCGGGAGGCATATCGACAAGCAGATAATCAAGCTCGCCCCAGACAACCTCATTCCAGAACTGCTTTACCACACCGGCCAGCACCGGCCCGCGCCAGATAACCGGCGTCTCCTCGTCATCCAGCATCATATTAATCGAAATGATCTTGATACCGCCGGGGGTAACTGCCGGCAGGATACCCTGATCATTGCCAAGGGCCTGTTCATGAACGCCGAACATTTTCGGGATGGAAGGGCCTGTAATATCCGCGTCCAAAATACCGACTTTATAGCCCTTTTTATTTAAAAGAACTGCGAGCTCGCTAGTCACCAGCGATTTTCCTACGCCGCCCTTGCCGCTTACAACGCCAAGTACATGTTTGATATGGCTGTATTTATTTTCCTCCACTTTAAAGCTTTCTTTTCTTGAACTGCAATCTGCCTGAGAACAGGAACCGCAGTTTTGACTACATTCACTCATTGCTTATGCTCTCCTTTTTTATATTTATCATAATGATCATTCACCGGATACATGTCCTACAATGCCAGAAATGACCGCAGCAAAAGCACCCGGCTGCCGTTATGCTCGATACGTCCGGCCGCAGTGACCACCGCGCCCGCTTTAAGATCGTGGAAGGCCACATATTCGTGATACTCATAGTCTCTCACAAACACTTCATCATAATACGCCGTTACGAGAAGCTCCTCATTAAACAATCCCAGAAAGCGGCCAAACCTGCCGTCATAGGTCACCTCCGGAATATCCTTTGTCAGACACCGGATATGCTTTGTAGCTGCCTGCTCGCCATCCGGGCACCAGTATACCTGGCGTTTTTTGGAATCATAAAAGACTTCCCCCTCCTCGGGTACTTTATATTCGGCAATGACCTGACGCAAAAGTGTTCCGTCCGCCGCAGGGGTCAGCTCTACAAGCTGCTCCAGACCGGATGCCTTCTGCCGTCGGCGATACACGATCATATCATCAGCCGTATCGACACAGCGTACATAATCAAAGCCGTCCTCTCCGGCACTTGCGATGGCTGTAAGACCTGTCATCCCGTCCGTTTTGATCTGACTAATCACCTGGTTTACCGGCGCTGCGGTAATCGCACTCCCGCCCGACACGGATTCTTCATCCTCGCCACAGTAAAAGGCTTCATAGATCACTGTGGAAACACCATTGATCTGACGCACCGGAATATCTTCGGTGAGCGAGTCAAAGCGGCGGTCTAAGATCGGATATTTTTTAGCGGTATAGATTTCATAAAGATACCGGACATTAACATAACGGCGGCCCTCATCCTTAAGGCCGTAGGCTTCAAGCGTCTGTGCATCTGCTTTCACCTCATCGGTAATAATCAGGTAATTTTCATTCAGCGAATAAATATTGATGATCTCACCTTCCGGCTGAATCAGTATATCGGAGGTAATCTCCCATGTCTTTTTGTCGATCTTTCTCAAACGCAGCCGGTAATCAGCCAGGACGTTCACTGCATAAAAAAATCCCGGCATCTGCCCGTAGGTCCGAAATGATTCCCACAGACGGGTATAATCCAGGGTTATTAAATGCGTCACCTCCCGGCTGTCCAGGTCCATACGTTCAATCGAACACAGGTCCTTTATCTCATTCTTCTGATCGAGCGCGTAGATCATCTCGTGATCATTCAGCTCCAGGACTTCGATCTCCCGGCTGAATGCATCGCGCAGGTCAACATGTTCCATGAATCATCTTCTCCTTGTCCATTCTGTAAGCCCGGAAAAAATCCCGTGGCATACATATTTATTATACTATAACCCGCCGCAAATTTCAGCATATTTTATGAAGTTTTTCGTAACTATTGTAACCGTTCAGCCAGCTGAACGGTTACATGCAAAAATCCATTTAAAACCGTCTGCGGCGATGGGATTTTTGCACTCTTGAATCATTTTCTTACGGCCTGCGCAGTAAATGCGCAGGCCTGGCTGAATCGTTACTTCCCCCTGCCATGCGGCCGCAGAGCCAAAAGCCGGCGCAAGTTTACTTGCAGAGGTGATTTTTGCTCTGCGGACATACGAAACATTTTTGTTACAATACCGCGCTACAATGTAAAAAACCGGAACAGCACGGCATACATGCCTGTAATGCTGCCGGACACGACTTAAAAGGGGGGATTTTTCAATGTATCACAGCTCTCACAGACATTCCGGCGTCAGGCCGCCGTCCGGCAGCCGCAAATGGCGCAAATGGCGCCGTCTTATAGGTGTATCTGCCGTAACCTTTGTGTGTATGCTTATCTTTCACACGCTTTACACTGCCATTTTCCATGAGGATGCCGGATTTCAGACAGGGACCGCGGCGCGCGAAGCGGTATCTGACCAGGTGGTCGGACAGGCTGTTCTTGTAGAAGCACCGGATTGGGTCACAAAAGATTACTTAACGCCCAATGAATATTCCCGCCCGCAGACGCCGCTTCGGCATGTAAATGCAATCGTCATTCACTATGTCGGGAATCCGGGGACAACTGCCCAGGCTAACCACAACTATTTTGAGCAGCTCTCCGTGACCGGCGAGACATACGCCAGCAGCCATTTTGTCATTGGCCTTGACGGAGAGATCATCCAGTGCATCCCTCTGTCTGAGATCGCCTATTGCTCCAATGACCGCAATGACGATACGATCGCCATCGAATGCTGCCATCCTGATGCAGACGGCCAGTTTAATCCGCAGACGTACGATTCACTGCTTAAGCTGACCCGCTGGCTTTGTGATGCCTATGGGCTGGATGCATCCGCTGATGTCATCCGCCACTATGATGTTACCGGCAAAGAATGTCCCAAATATTATGTGGAGCATCCGGATGCATGGGTTCAGTTTCTTACCGACCTAAAAGCCCAGGGCAGCGGACAATAGCCGCAGCAAGCGCAGCCCGCCGGCAACAATCCGGTCAAAACCGCGGCCCGCCGGCAACAGTCCGGCCAAAACCGCAGCCCGCTGGCAACAGTCCGGCCAAAACCGCAGCCCGCCAGGCGGGAGAGATCAGACAGATTGATTCCAAGCGGGACGACAAATAGGCAGGCGCCGTGCGGGACAGGCATAACCGTGCCTATACCGGCATATACATGGACCAAGCATGTCATCTGAGGAATGTCACTATGAAAATCCATATTGTCCGTCCGGGCGACACGGCACAATCCATCGCCCGGGAATGGAACATGCCACTCTGGCTGCTTTTAAAAGTCAATGGCCTTACCGACCAGACAGCTCTGGTGGAAGGTCAGACGCTCCTCCTTCTATTTCCTGAACAAATCCACTCAGTTAAGGAAGGCGATACCCTTTACCGGATTGCCGCCATGCATGGGCTGACACTGCGGCAGCTTTTTCGCAATAATCCCTGGCTTTTAACAAAAAGCTATATTTATCCCGGAGATCCGGTCATCATCCGCTACACAGATACACCGGCCATGTCCGCCGTTATCAGCGGCTACGCCTATCCGTTTATCGATGTAGCGCTGTTTTTACAGACACTTCCCTATATTACGATCTTTAATTCATTTACCTATGAAATCACAGAAGAAGGCCATCTGTCCGCACCCGGAGATGACCTTCTTATATCGTTATCCAAAAAACTGGGCACCCGGCCCCACATGGTTGTCTCCAACCTCCGCGAGCCTTACGGCTTTGATCCAAAGCTTGCTCACCACATTCTCGGAAACACTAAAACATGGAAGCCGCTCATCGATGAGATCATTGCAGTCTGTGAGGCCAAAGAATACAGCGGCGTTAACATTGATTTTGAATATGTCCCAAAAAGTGACCGGAAAAGCTATCCGGATTTTATGGCGCTGCTCCATGAAAGACTTTCGTCCCGGGGATGGATGCTCACCGCCGCCCTGTCAGCCAAAACAGACGATGACGCCTCTGGAAAGCTTGTTGAAGGGCTGGATTATGCAGCTCTTGGAGCGTCAGCGGATGCCGTCCTTTTAATGACTTATGAATGGGGCTATGCAGCCGGAGAACCGATGGCAGTGGCCCCGCTTCCGGAAGTAAAAAAGGTGCTGGACTACGCCGTCACCCGTATTCCCCGTAAAAAGCTTCTTCTCGGAATCCCCAATTACGGCTATGACTGGCCAAAGGGCCCGGAATTTTCGCGCTCTCAGGCCGTTTCCATTGGAAATGCCCAGGCCGTTGACCTGGCGCGCAGCGCCGGTGTTTCCATCAAATATGACGACCGCGCTCAGGCGCCGTGGTTTACTTATGTGCAGTCCGGCATCCCCCATGAGGTCTGGTTTGAGGACGCCCGCAGTATGCATGCCCGGCTATCCCTCATTTCCCAGTATCAGTTAAAGGGCGCCGGTTACTGGAACCTGATGCGCCCTTATCCTCAAAACTGGCCCTTGTTAAATGCCTTATACCGGCTCTAAGCACCTCATACCGGCTCTAAATGCCGGACGAATCTCCGCTCATATACTGAGCCTTCAGCGTCTCGACCATGTCTATATAATGCGCTTTGCAAGCCTCATAGCGCCCTTCATGGATCATATGAATACATGGACAAATATAACGCTCATAAATATCCCGGCACAGCTCCCTGTAATCCGGGCGCTGCTGCATTGCCCGGATGACGCCGGGCGCCGTTTCGTAATACTGATCCACCAGCTCCTGCCCGCCATCGGTCAGAAGCAGCCAGTGATCCCGAAATTCTCTCAGGCACATCAGCTCCTCGCAGGAGTCATCCTTGCCAAGGCTTTCGCATACAGCGGTCGTAATATAACAAAACCGGTGTTTTTTAAAGCCGTTGCTGATCTTTTCATAGTCCCCCTGATTGATCGGATGCTCAGGATATTGTGCCCGCCAAAGCTCAACAAGCGTCTTTGCCAGAATATCCGTAGGCCCGGCCTTAAAATAGCCAATGGCCGGGATCACAAACAGTGCCATATACAGATTATCATCGTCCAGGCGGCGCCGCCGGCTCATCCTGGTCTCCCGGGCCAGGCGTTCTTCCTCGCGGGAAATAAAGGCGGCACCTACCTGATGCGCCATTGCCCGGCAGCTTTCATCATCCAGTTCGGCGCAGCCGTTCACATACGCCTGCATCACATCGGTATAGCGGTTAAACAGTTCATTAAAGGCATCATCGTAAACCTTTTTTCCAAACATTTTAACGCCATCGACTTCATGTTCCATCATGGAGGCAAACTCTTCTGTTCTGTCAAATTCCATATGAACCTCCCAAACCACTCTCATACCGTTTTTTGGCGTATGAATGGTTACTAAAAGTACTTCCTTGACCCCCACAGATTACTCTTTTTCAACTCAAGATATTCATTGTAGGCCTTTTCAAGTATTTGTTTTTCATTGGTAAATTTCAGCAGATGATAAGCTTCATGATACTTATAATAGCCGGAATCTACAAAAAATTCTTCACGTTGTGGTTTGCTGAAATAGCTGTCAGCCATCATCAGATACCAGTGAACATCCTTTACGATCATATCATGTGTCGTGTTAAAGGTATATTGGCTCTTACCGACATACTTAATGATCGCCGCGCTGGCACCGGTTTCCTCCTTAACTTCCCGAATCGCCGTTTCCTTGTATTCTTCGCCTTCTTCAACAGTTCCTTTTGGTAATACCCATCCTTCATATTTATTTTTATAGTTTTTATATAATAGAAGGATCTTACCTCTAAAAATAACCACACCGCCACAGCTCGTTGCTTCTGTCATCGCAATTCCTCCTGTTATTTATGGTGTGTCCTTTTGCACTGTAAACAGTATACACTCTTTCGCGGATATTTACAAGGTATAATGTAGGGCTTACCGGACGTAAGCGGCAAACAGCTGCTGAGCAATCGGCACAGCAACATACGAGCTGCTTGTGCTTGCATTTTCCACAAGAACGCACACCGCGATCTGCGGGTTTTCGGCCGGTGCAAATCCGACGAACCATGCATTATTTCCGTAATTATCAATTTCTGCCGTTCCGGTCTTTCCCGCAACGCTGTAACCGAGTGTACTCAGCGCCGTCGCCGTTCCGCTCTGAACGGTACCGATCATCATATCGGTCAGGATGGACGCCTCGGAAGTGGATATAAGACTTCCATAAGACTGAGGCATATATTTTTTCACAGTATGTCCGTCGCTGCTTTGCACATGGTCAACGAGATACGGTTCCATGAGCACGCCGCCATTGGCGATGGCGCTGGTGAGCATGGCAGCATGCAGCGGAGTCATGGTCGTATTGCCCTGTCCAATCGCCGTCGCGCCGGTAAGCCAGTCGCTGTCGCTGCTGCTGATGGAAAAGCTGCTCTGTACATGAGGAATACTTGTGGGCAGCTTCTGATTAAACAAAAGCTCTGACGCCAGCTTTGAAAAGCCCGAAGCATCCAATGTTGTCCCTATATTGGCGAATGACGCATTGCAGGAGTTTGCAAACGACTGAAACAGGTTTTGCGTCCCGTGCACCGTATTGTGATAGCAGGCCAGCGACTGCGTCCCGCCGTTTCCGTCAGACAGGGAAATACTTCCCTGACAGGTGTAGCTGTAATTATCATAGTCGGGATTTTCCCGGATATATTCCAGTGTCGTACAAATTTTAAAAATGGACCCCGGCGTAAAGAGCCCCTGCGTTGCCTGATTGAGCAAAACCTTGCTTTGTGTATCGGAAATAATCGCATTATAATTGGCTTCCAGCGTGTTGGGATCATAGTCCGGTTTAGAAACCATCGCCAAAACCTTTCCGGTAGATGGCTCCAGGGCAATCACAACGCCCTGATTGCTCCCAAGCGCATTATAGGCAACCTGCTGAAGCGCTGTGTCTAGTGTCGTCACCACATCGTCCCCGGGATTTTTCTCATTGGTCAGCTCATTGACCGCCCGCTGGAACGGATTAATATTCGACATCAGCAGCTCATTTTCAAAAGATTTCTCCAGCCCGGATTTATTAATCTCAGACGTGCCGACAACATGTGCAAATATATTGGCATACGGGTAATTGCGCGACTCATCGCCGCCGGCATCCACAAGCGTTTCTGCCAGCACAGAGCCGTCTGCCGCCAGAATACGGCCGCGGGATGTATTTTCCTGAAGCTTGGCCATATGCACGTTGCCCGGATGTGTAATGACATCCCGGCTCTCGGCCACATTATAATATATAAAATAGCCCATCGTTGCCAGAAATATACAGATAAATGTATACATCACCACAAGGATTTCCCTGTTTTTTCCGGTCTTTGCCCGCTGCGCCTGCTTCTGCTGTTTTTTCTCGCAGGCCTTTCTCTGCCTTTTGCCTGCAGGTGGCGTCATGCCGGCATCCTCATACGCCTGAGAATCATATCCCCGGCTGCGGCGGTCACGGCCGCCTTCGTCCCGGTCATAGCCGCCCATATGCCCGCTACCGTTTACATGTCTGCCTTTGCTGCCAGGCATATGACCGTAAGCATTCCCGTTTTGTCCATAGCCGCCGGCATCATCATAACTGTCGATACGGTCATAGTCATCCTGAAACGTATCATACCCGTCATCGTAGCCGGAACCGTAGTTTTCGCCCGGTTCCTCATAGTAAGAATCATCCATGCCGCCAAGGTCGTTCCTGTCGGGGAACATAAAGGAATCATCCTGCCGCTTACTGCTGCTGCGCCCTGTATTCCTGCTGTTCTTCATAGCTTTGTTCCTCGCTTTCCTTCTGCTTTAACAAGTACAGTCCCTGAATGACCGCAAAAATAATGATTGTTGACAAGATCGAGCTTCCGCCGTAGCTGATGAGCGGAAGTGTGACACCGGTGTGCGGAATAAATTTGATCACACCGCCAATCGTTAAAAAAAGCTGAAATGCATAGCCGGCGCTCAGACCGATAGCCAAAAGCTTATAAAACGGCCGTGTCAGCTGAAGTGAAATATTAATAAACATCACAAAACAGCTGATATAAACCAGGAGGATACAGATTGCAAACAGCCCTCCCAGCTCCTCGCAGATCGCTGAAAAGATGAAGTCCGACTCCACAATGGGAATCTGTGTCGGAGCCCCCTGGTAAAGTCCCAGGCCAAACCAGCCGCCGGTGCCGATGGCAAAAAGCGACTGCGCGATCTGGTAACCGGTATTTTCATAATCCGCCCATGGGTTCAGCCATACGGAGACACGCACCTTGACCTGGCCGAAAAAACGGTAGCCCAGCAGACATGCCGCCGCAAAGCCGCCAAAGCCAATCGCCAGATAGCGGGCCTTTTGTGTGGCCACATAGACCATCACCAAATAGATCATAAAGAAAATCACTGCGGCACCAAGGTCGTTTTCCGCCGCCAGAATCAGCACAAAGGCCGCGGCAAAAATTGAGACAAAGACCAGATATTTAAAATCTGTCCTGCGGCAGAGCATCGCCGCAGCGAAAAATACAAAAATAACCTTTGCCAGCTCTGACGGCTGCAATCCGATAGGGCCGATCTGAATCCAGTTGGTCGCGCCGTTGGCTGAGCGTCCCACAACAAAGACCGATGCCAGCACAAGGAAACATAAAATACCATAAACAATGCCAAACCGGTCCAGATTCCTCACCCGGGCAATAATCACCGGAATCGCCAGCGCCACGGCGGCGCCTGCCACGGCGATAAAAAACTGGCGGATCGCCAAGGAAAAATCAAGCCTTGTCAGCATTATAAAGCCAATCATCATCAAAAAACACATATTATTGACGAGCAGACGGCTCGCGTGACGGTACATAACACTGTAAAGCACAAGCGTCACGATAAAAAAGACGACCTGAAACATATAAAATGCCAGTATTTTAAAATCACGCTCATTCAAAAAAATCAGCAGATAGCAGATAAAGTGGATCATAAACATCAAAATGTTTTGTGTCATATACACAGAGCCCCGGTCCCATGCATGCTTTGAACGGAACACTGTAAAACACTTCATCGCATAAACTGCCGCCAGAATAATAAGTATATATCTGGATAGCTGTGTCAATAAATTAACCATAATTCACCTGCCTTATCCGTATTATTCGACGCCGCGGTTAAAATGGCCCCGCGTAAAAGCTTCCGGCCGGTTTTTCACAGGCTGCTCAAGCAGACCCCGCACCATTTCCGGACGTTCATCTGTAAAGTTATAGCGCACCGCCCCAAGCTGAAGTCGGGAAAGTTTACTTTCCATATCATATAAAACAGTGGGCTGACTGTTATAAATCAGATTATAGCAGTCCGTACACACATTTCGGACACGAAACGATTTATGATAGCGGTCCGTCAGGCTGAGATTTTTCGATACTTTTTCACACCGGGCCACATTTTCATAAAGACACCCGGCACTGACCATCAGCGGAAGGAAGCCGTAAACGATCATCTCATCGCCGGCACAGCCCCTTTTTAAAAGCTCCGGGTAGTTTAATTCCACCGGCACAGTCACGCGCCTGGCTCCAAGGTCCTGATAATAAGCCCGGGCCCGTCGGTTCATCGTATAAAGTGTGTAATCGCAAATCAATGCGGCGCCGCCATCAAGAAGCTGATGCTCCCGGATAAATTCCAGGCTTTCCATGTTGCGCACCAGATAAGCATCCGGCTCACATGCCTTAAGCACAGAAAGCAGCCTCGTCCACTGCTTTTGGCTGCTGCTGCGGAAAATGTAGGGAAGCGCCACTCCGGCCTTTATTCCGGCCGCCTTCACGGCCGCTATCCACCGGGCAAACGACTCTGAGAAAATCATCCATGACTCCAGATAGATTTCATCAAAGCCCCCAATCTCAAGCAGCACATTCAAAATATCCGGGCTGCTCACAAGCGCGGTTTTTAATGGACGCTGCCGGCAGCCATCCCGGAAAATTTCATCCGGCTTTTTCGTTTTGGGGGCAATAGCCTCTGCCGATTGCGGCGCCTTTGGACACGCCGTTGACTGCTGTTGTAAAGGAAGCTGCCGCCGGAAGCTGTTTTGTATCGTTTCTGTCAGCGCTTCAACAGCGGACCTGCGCAGCTGATTAAGTGCAGTCAGCGGCAAATACGCATCGTCATCCATGACAAGCTCAAGTTCCGCTGCCATAAACGGTGTATTGCCGGTTTTTTTCAGCTTATCCCAAATCACCTCGCGGGTCAGCGGCAGCTTTGCCGCGGCCTCCACTGCCGGTCCATACGCCTCTGCCGTAAAGCCTTCACAGGTTACCTGCATTTTAGCAGGCAATTCTTTCAAAAGTGTTAATGAAATATAAAGCTTTTCTTGTTTTTTCACATTCAGGAAATGTTCCCGGATGTCCTTTAAAAGATGCTCACTGCGCAAACGGTAAATGCTTGTCCCCGGCAAAAGTGTGGGAAACCCGGGCGTATACTTATGGCCCGGAAGCATCGGCTCCTTCGCTGTAACCGCAGACGCATCCGCCATGCCCTCCGCCAGTAAAAGATCACCGGCGGCGATGGGTACATCCGGCACAAAATGTGTACCGCTGCCTTTAGAGCGGACGATCTGCCCCACCTCGCGGCCAAAATGGTTTGGCCGCGCCATCGACATCATCTTCGGCCCGCGGTTTCCGCCAAAATACCCTGAAGAAAATCCGCCCCGGTTATAAAGCTCCATGAGCGCCCGGATGTCCTCCTGCGCCACATGATAGCCTTCCTTTCCCCGGGACAGATACAGATCGGTATATTTCCGATACATATAAGACACAAACGCCGCGTATTCCGGTTTTTTCATCCGCCCTTCGATTTTAAAGGAATCAATGCCCGCCTCCACAAGCTGAGGGATCATTTCCAGCGTACAAATATCCTTCGGGCTGAGTAAATACGGCGCCGCATCACTGCTGATTTTGCGCCCGTCCTCCAAAAGCCTGTACGGAAGCCGGCATGGCTGGGCACATCGGCCGCGGTTCCCGCTGCGCCCACCGATCATACTGCTCATCAGACATTGCCCGGAATAGCAATAGCACAGCGCTCCGTGGACAAAGCATTCGATCTCACCCTGAAACTGCTCTTTGATCTGGCAAATCTCATCCAGTCTCAGTTCTCTGGCCGGTACGATCCGGGTCACGCCCAGCTCCTTTAAACGGCGGGCATGGTTCGCAGCGACCACCGTCATCTGCGTACTGGCATGAACCGCCATTTCGGGAAACCAGCCGCGTATGGCCTGAAGCACGCCCATATCCTGCACGATCACCGCATCAAGCCCCTGAATGTAGAGCGGATACAAATAATTATACAGCTGCGTTTCAAGCTCCTCGTCCTTTTGCAGCGTATTGACCGTCAGGTAAAGCTTTTTTCCATGAATATGGGCATAATCGATCGCCGACAGCAGTCCGTTTTCATCGGGATTGTCGGCATAAGCACGGGCGCCGAACTGCTGCCCGCCCATATAGACAGCGTCAGCACCGGCGTTAAATGCCCCGACCATGCTCTCATATGAGCCGGCCGGCGCCAAAATTTCAATCGTTTTCATAAAATTCTCCTGAAAAAGAAAGTGCTGCATTGATCCAATCCCATGCAACACCCCTCTTTAATATGTGACCGTCCGGCCGGCCCGGCATAACCATCTGGCGCAGCGTTTGGCCCGGCAGCTGGCCCGGGCTACTTATGGTAAGCCTTTGTCTCCAGCTTCACGATCTGTTTCTGTAATTCATTGATCTCCGCTTTGAGATTTTCAATCTCTTTATCCGCCTCCTCAAGACGAATCTGCGATGAAATCAGCTCATGCTTTAAATCATACTCAACCTTATCTTTATCTTCTATATCCTGCTCTAAAACTTCGATCTGGCTCTTGGCCTTATAATAATCGTCAGCCATATTTAATTCCAGCAGAATCTTTTGCATATCTGAATTAAGACGGCGGTAATTTGGCGTATCATTAAGCTCAGCCATCTTGTTATTGATATATAACGCAATCTTCTGAAGATAGTCCTCGCCTTCATATCCGCTGAGCGTATAGACCTTGCCGCCGATCACGACCTGAATATCTGTTTTTGATGACATACGGCTGTCCTCCTAACCCTTTTGTTCATACACTAGTGTACTGCACGGCAACACTATCATTATTATAAACGAAACGACATAAAAGCACAAGTCCAAAAACAGCAGGCTTGCCGTCCCCTAAAAGAAACGGCTTATTTCCCCGTACTGTCCAGGCCGAAATGCTCATAGGCTGCCTTAGTCAGCACACGCCCCCGGGGCGTGCGTGTCAGCAGCCCGTTCTGGATCAGATAAGGTTCATAGACATCCTCCAGCGTGGAGGCGTCCTCACCGATCGCTGCTGCCAGCGTATCCAGGCCGACCGGGCCGCCGCCGAATTTATCGATCATCGTCATGATCACTGCCCGGTCAATATGATCCAGGCCAAGGGAATCGATCTCCAGAAGGTCCAGCGCTTCCGCCGCAATGTCCGCCGTAATGACACCGTCATAGCGCACCTGGGCATAATCCCGGACACGCTTTAGCAGACGGTTCGCCAGGCGCGGCGTCCCACGGGAACGGCGCGCCAGCTCCATGGCTCCGTATTCATTGATCCCCACATGCAGCAGTGAGGCTGAGCGGCAGATAATCTCGCACAGCTCCTTCGGATCATAAAACTCCAGGCGGCTCACCACGCCGAAGCGGTCTCTCAGCGGAGCCGTCAAAAGACCGACGCGGGTCGTCGCACCTACAAGAGTAAATTTGGGAAGATCGAGACGCACGGAACGCGCCGTCGCACCTTTGCCAATCATAATATCAATAGCAAAATCCTCCATTGCCGGGTAGAGCACCTCTTCTACCTGACGGTTCAGCCGGTGGATTTCATCGATAAAAAGCAGATCACCCTCAGAAAGACTGTTTAAAATAGCTGCGATCTCTCCGGGCTTTTCAATCGCCGGCCCGCTGGTCACTTTAAGATTGACATTCATCTCATTGGCAATAATACCGGCCAGCGTCGTCTTTCCAAGTCCCGGAGGGCCGTAAAACAGCACATGGTCCAACGGTTCCTCCCGCTGCTTGGCTGCCTCAATGTAAATCTTTAAGGTTTCCTTGGCCTTTGTCTGTCCGATATAATCCTCAAGGAGCTTCGGCCGCAGATTATTTTCAATTTTTATATCCTCTTCCATTAACTCGGTCGTAATAATTCGACGGTTCATAGCTTCCTCCCTGCTTGGCATCCATGCCTTATTTCAATCGCGGCGTTATAAGGTCAGAGCCTTTTTCAGCGCCAATTTAAGGATTTCATCACTGGTCATATCCTCTGTAATATCGCATTTGCGCACCGCCTGAAGCGCCTGCGTCTGACTGTAACCGAGGGCAACCATCGCCAGAACAGCTTCGTTTTTACTGTCTGTGTCCACCCGTCCCACAACCGGGGATGGGTCAGCCAGGCTGTCCAGGGCATCGGAAAGACTGAGCTTATCCTTAAGCTCGATGACAAGCTTTCGCGCCGTTTTCTGACCGATCCCCGGCGCCTTGGAAATGGTCTTTATATCCTCGGCAAGCACGGCAAATCTCAGTTCATCCGGAGAGATTGTAGACAAAATCCCCAGGGCACCCCGCGGGCCGATGCCATTAACCGTAATCAGGAGTCTGAAAACCGTCAGGTCATCGCGGGTCATAAAACCATACAGGCACATATTATCCTCGCGAACATACAAATATGTATATATCTTAACCATGCTTCCCCGCTCCGGCATCTGATCGATCACCGAAGCCGGAACAAAAATCTGATAGCCGATCCCGTCATGATCCACGATGACATAATCCTCTCCTATAAGCTCCAGCTGCCCTTTTATATATGCAATCATAAAAATCTCCTTACCTTTTTGCAAACATCAGTTCTATTATATGAAATTTCATAACCGAAATCAACCTTATTTTTTAACTATTCAGCCATGCGGCCGCAGAGCCAAAAGCCCGGCGCAAGTTTACTTGCAGAGGTGGTTTTGTCTCTGCGGACATACGGCGTTTAGCCGCAATCGAGCGTTTAGCCGCGTATGCGGCGAAAAAGCTGCCAAAGCAGCGCAAACGCGAGATGCATGGCTGAATAGTTACTCCCCGGCCATGCGGCCGCAGAGCCAAAAGCCCGGCGCAAGTTTACTTGCAGAGGTGATTTTGGCTCAAACAGATACATTTACATTCCTGCTTTAAGTATTGTATAATCATTATAGTCCTGGCAATATCCAAAGGACACGCAAAGGAGGCTCCCATGGTTACAAAAACCTATACGATTACTGACGATGATTTTCCCCAAAGTAAAACCGCTGTCACAAAGCTGCCCTGCTACGACAGCAGGCTTTGCGGCGGTATGTTTTTTGATATAGAAACGACCGGCTTTATGGCTGAAAAAAATGCCCTTTACCTCATCGGCTGCTGCCGTTTTGAAAACGGCGTATGGCAGCTGACACAATGGCTGGCGGAAAATGAAAGTCCAAAAGAGCAGCGCCGGCTCCTTGAAAGCTTTTTTGAGGCAGCAGCGGCAGCTCCGGTACTCATCTCCTATAATGGACAGACGTTTGATCTTCCCTTTATTGAAAAAAAATGCGCCGCACTGAAGCTTGACAGCCGGCTTTCGCGATGGGAACACTGGGATTTATACAAAGACATCCGCAGCCTGCGCACCTTCCTTGAGATTGAAAATCTCAAGCTAAAAACCGTCGAGCGCTTTCTCGGATATGACCGCGAGGATCAATATTCCGGCGGTGAGCTTATTCCTATTTATAAAAGCTACGCCATCAATCACAGCCCCGCTCTTGAAAAGCTCCTGCTGCTGCATAATTATGAAGATATTAAGGACATGCTTTTTATCCTGCCAGTCCTCGCCTACCGGCAGCTTCTTTGCGGTCCCTGGAAGCTGTCCCGGGCTCAATTATCCGGCGGCCGGCTTGCCGTCACGCTTTCCTTTGACCAGCCGCTGCCTAAAGCGCCTGGCAAAAAAGAAATATCTGTAAAAACAGGCGGCTCTGATATGGCGGATGATGATCTTTTGGTGACGCTTCAGATCGATACATGCTCCATGACGCTGACCGTCCCGGAAATGACAGCTACGCTGAAATATTTTTTCCCAAATTACAAAGATTACTATTATCTTCCGCAGGAGGATTACGCCATTCATAAAAGTGTTGCCGCTTTTGTGGACAAAGCATTCCGCCAAAAGGCAACTGCTCGAAACTGCTATACAAAAAAGGCAGGTGTCTTTCTTCCGCAGCCGGAACAAATCTTTTCACCTGCCTTTAAATTCCAATATAAAGACGACCTTTCGTGGTTTGAATACGACCCTGCGGCATTTTCCGAAGAAAATGCCTGCGCATATATTCAGTCTTTTTTACGTTTCTTTAATTTAGGAAGCTTTTGAGTATGTCTGGAGATTTTCGGATGCTTCAGCAGCTTTTGGGCAGGCTCCGGGATATTAAGAACCGGCTGGGTATCATCAATATCCGCTCCAACGTCTGTATCTTCCGGGGGCCTGTCACTTTTTTTGCTGCGCCCCTCTGCTTTTCGTTCATTAAATGAACGGATCACATCCGCAGCGCCGATCACAACATCCTGGATCGTATCCTCAGAAACATCTCCCGCCGCCTTTCGGTGCTCCACGATCTTTAAATAAGAGCGTTTTTTGGAGCGTGTCGTCAGACCGGCCATAAAATCTTCATAATCATCGCAGATCACCCATGGTGCCAGACTGTATACAGCCTTACATGCCTCTGACATCATCCCTGCCTTTTTTCCTTTCACTGCACAGCGGTAAATATGAAACTGCTGATCGCACAAAATCACATCGTATTGCACCAGCTCATTGCTCCCCGCATAGTACGGCCGGCCAAAGCAAGCAATCAGATCGTCGATACGGACAAGCTTTACACACGGATTCCAGGACTTTACATAAAGCATGATAAAGTGCCGGGTAATAAACATATAGCGGTCAAAAAATAACGTATGTGTATCTGCAAGCTCCTGAAAAAATGCCGCCCGATCCTCCAGGGAAACCTTTTTAAATACCTGATTTTCAAAGCCAAAGGCCTTCACCATAAAAAACAGGCCGATCAGCAGGATCAGCACGCAGGCGATAATCCCAAAAATATAGGCGTATTTGCTGGCGCTGTCATAAACCTGGATCATCTCTGAAAGGATCGAATACAGTACACTGCCGCCAAAAATCAGTACTGCCGTGCCGATCACCAGATGCACGATATAGCTTCTCAACTTTACAAGGCTGTACTTTTCCATAATCCACCTCGAATATTTTTATGTTTATATCCATTTGCCATCGGCCGCATATCATAAAAGCAGGAATATCCGGCGTACCGGCACGCCGTGCCAGTACTCTGGTGATACTCCTGCTTTCTGACAGTAAGCCGAGCCGAAAGGGGGCTCTGCCCTTGATTATTCTTCAGTACTCTCCTGTGCTGCTTTTTCTGCATTATCCAAAGCCTTGATGCTCAGGCTGATCTTGCGGTCCGCTTCATTGAAATCCACAACCTTAGCTGTGATCATCTGGCCGACGCTTAACACATCGGATGGCTTATCCACATGCTCTTTGGCGATCTGAGATACATGGAGCAGCGCGTCTACGCCGGGCTCAAGCTCGATGAATGCACCAAAATCGGTCATTCTGGCAACCTTGCCTTCGACAACATTGCCAACGGCATACTTCTGTGCTGCGGTCAGCCATGGATTCGTCTCAGGGAACTTCAGGCTCAGCGCGATCTTCTCGCCCTGAATGTCTTTAATAAGCACCTTGATGTTCTCGCCAACCTTTAAGAACTTCTTCGGGTTGTCTACACGTCCCCAGGACATCTCAGAGATGTGAAGCAGGCCGTCTGCGCCGCCAAGATCGATAAATGCACCGAAATCGGTAACATTTTTAACTTTGCCTTCCACAGTCATACCTGCAGAAATACGTTCAAGAAGCTCCTTCTGCTTCTGTGCCTTCTCAGCTAAAAGAAGCTGCTTTCTGTCGCCGATGATACGGCGCTTTCTCGGATTGAACTCACTGATGACAAAGGAAATCTCCTGTCCGTCATATTTGGAAAGATTCTTCTCATAGGTATCGGATACAAGACTTGCAGGGATAAATACGCGAGTCTCTTCAACCACAACGCTTAAGCCGCCGTCAAGCACCTGGGCCACCTTTGCAGTGAGCACTTCGTGATTCTCATAGGCTTCCTCAAGTCTCTTGTTGCCTTTTTCAGCGGCAAGACGCTTGTAGGTCAAAAGAACCTGTCCCTCGCCGTCATTAACCTTGAGAACCTTTGCCTGCATCGTATCGCCGGCATGGACAACTTCTCTTAAGTCAAGGCCCGGAGTGTTTGAATATTCGTTTCTTGTGATGATTCCGTCTGCTTTGTAACCTATATTTAAGATAATCTCGTCTTCTTTGACGTCGATTACGGTACCTTCCACGACTTCTCCTGTTCTAATTGTTTTTAATGATGCCTCCAATAATTGTTCAAAACTCATTTCAGACATGCTTTATGAACCTCCTCGATAATATTATTTGGGGTGGATGCCCCTGCGGTAATACCTACATTAGCCATAGATGTTACTTGCGCTAGATCTAAGTCATCAAGTGTCTGTATATAGTAAGTATTTTCACATTCATTTTTACAGATCTCAAATAGCTTCTGAGTATTTGAGCTGTGCCGGCCGCCGATCACGATCATAGCGTCCACGTCGGCTGCAATCTGCCGCGCTTCCGTCTGACGTTCTTCCGTCGCGCTGCAGATAGTATTTAAACATCTTATATCATAACCTTTTTTTGAAATAATTTCAACTAATTCTTTAAATTTATTGTAATTAAATGTCGTTTGTGATACAATGCACAACTTTTCAGATTTTGGCGCGCAAAATCTATCGGCTTCGTCAATGCTTTCAATCACGGTTGCCGGGCTTTGGCACCAGCCGCGGATGGCTTCCACTTCAGGATGGCTGGCATTGCCGATGATAATAATGCTCCGGCCTTCCGCGGCCTGCTCCTGGACGATCCGGTGGATTTTTCGGACAAACGGGCAGGTGGCATCGACAATGCGTACGCCCCGGCACTTGAGCGCCTCATACTCTTCCCGGGAAATCCCATGGGAACGGATAACGATGGAAGCGCCTGGTATCAGGCGCGGGTCCGAAACATCCTCGACCACTGCCACGCCCCGGCGATTAAGGTCGCTTACAACCGCCTCATTATGAATGATCGGGCCGTATGTATAAACCGGCCCGCGGCCGATCTCTTCATAAACCATATTGACCGCCCGCTTTACGCCAAAGCAAAAGCCCGCGGTTTTTGCAAGGGTCACCTGCATCCGTCCACACCTCCGTTTTGGGGGCCGCTTGGGCAGCCCGGTACGCGGTCGTGGTACAGTTCGATGATCCGCTCGATCACCTGAGGAATGTCCATATCCGATGTGTCAACATACACGGCATCCTCTGCCTGCCTGAGCGGCGCGATCGTCCGGGTCATATCGTTATGATCTCGCGCTTTTATATCCTGCGCCACCGCCTCCAAAGAAGCCGTTACACCCTTTTCGGTCAGCTCTTTATATCTGCGCTGCGCCCGCGCCTCAACCGATGCTGTGAGGTAAATTTTTAACGGGGCTTCGGGCAGCACATGGGTGCCTATATCCCGTCCGTCCATAATCACATCGTTTCTTGCTGCCAAAGACCGCTGAAGTCCAAGAAGCTTTTCCCGGACCGGGCCATATGCACTGATTTTTGAGGCCATGTTGCCGACCTGTTCATCCCGGATGCGGTCTGTTACATTTTCGCCATTCAGCAATACCTGCTGCGCACCGTCCGCGTAAGCGATCGTCACATCGATCCCGGGCATCGCACGGGCTACCGCCGCTTCATCGCCGGCGTCGATTGGGTGTGTTAAAACATAAAGCGCCAGTGCCCGGTACATTGCGCCCGTATCCACATATATAAACCCCAGCGCCCTGGCCGCCGCTTTGGCAATGGTACTTTTACCGGCGCCCGCAGGCCCGTCAATCGCAATATTAAAACTCATAAAAGCTTCCTCCTTTACCACTCCGCCATTTACAGACGCTCTCCGGCTGCCGTCCCGGCCGCCCAGGCCGTAGACCAGGCAATCTGCAGATTAAAGCCTCCGGTAAGCGCATCCACATCCAGCACCTCTCCGGCAAAATAGAGTCCTTTAACAAGCCGGGATTCCATCGTCGACGGATTGACTTCCTTCACGGAAACGCCGCCGCGGGTGATTACTGCCTCGCTGTAATCCCTGGCGCCGGATATGGTCATCCTCAGGTCTTTAAGCAGCGACACCAGCGCTGCGCGTTCTTCCCTGCTGACCTCATTGACCTGCTTTGTACCGTCAATCCCGGACAGCTCTATAATCACCGGAATCAGCTTTGCCGGAAGCAGCGCCGAAAGACTGTTGGCAAAATGACGGTTTTTTACACTGTCAAAATCTCTTAAAATCCGGGCATCCAGCTGCTTATCGGAAAGCGCCGGCTTTAAATCCACGCTCAGCGTAACCGGCTTATTCCGGCTAAGCGCCGCCATAACATAGGCGCTTCCCGAAAGGATCAGCGGCCCGCTCACCCCGTAATGGGTAAAGAGCATTTCGCCAAAATCTTCATACAGAAGCTTCTTTCCGCTGCTCAAACGGATTTTCACATTTTTAAGCGACAGCCCCATGAGCCTGGAACACCACGGCTCGCTGACCGTCAGCGGCACTAAGGACGGCATCGTTTCGGTAATTTTATGTCCCGCCTCTTTAGCAAATGCATAGCCGTCGCCGGTGGAACCGGTCGCCTTATAGGACAGGCCGCCGGTAGCAACGATGACGGCGTCTGCCGGCAGATGAAACGGCTGTCCGTCCTTTCTGGCAATAACCGTCCAGCTCCCGCCGGATTCATGCTGTATCGATTTTACCGGACAATTTAAGTGAATATGCACATTCCTGCGCTTCATCTCCTGCTCCAGCGTCCGCAGCACATCCGACGACTTATCCGAAACCGGAAAAACACGATTGCCCCGCTCGGTTTTTAAAGGCAGCCCGGCAGCCTGAAGAAACGCCATCATGTCCTGGCTGCTAAAGCCATAAAAGGCACTGTATAAAAACTTCGGATTCGAGACAACATTTTTCAAAAGCGTCTCCACATCACAGTTATTGGTCACATTGCAGCGCCCCTTACCGGTAATAAACAGCTTTTTCCCAAGCTTTTCATTTTTTTCCAGGACATGCACCTCATGTCCGTTTTCGGCTGCTGCGATGGACGCCATCATGCCCGCGGCGCCGCCGCCGATGATCACGATATTTTTTTTCATAGACCGGTTTTACTCCTCCTCATCTCCGGGCGTCTTGTACACACCGTATTCTTCCCAGATCATTTCCAGTGTACGCATTGTTTCTGTGACTTTTTCCCTGTTTTTCAGGCTTAATGCCGTAATCAGCGCATTGATCACGCTTAAAGGGGCTACCAGCGAGTCGGCGATGGATGCCATATTGCTTTCCGCAAACAGATGGCAGCCGGCATATTCCACCATCGGCGAAGCTGCACTGTCGGTCAGCGCCACGCCTACGGCCCCGCGTTTTCTGGAATATTCCATTACCCGAACCGTATCCATCGAATACCGGGGAAAGCTGATACCAATGATCACATCCCGGGCATCAATGCGGTGCACGTCCTCCATAGATTCTGCCAGGCTGTTGGAACGCACCATCTTCACATTGTCAAAGATATAATTTAAATAGTAGTAAAAGAAGCGTGCCAGTATCTCCGAGCTTCTCCCGCCGACAATATAAATGCGCCGGGCGGCACATATCCGATCCACCGCGCGGTCGAACTCCTCTTTATCCAGGGCAGCGAGCGTCTGCCGGATGTTTTCGTAATCTGTGCGCAGAACAGAGCCAACCACATCGTTTTCGTCCACCCGGTCATTGGCCATAGCAATTCTTTGCACCGAATTGATACGGTTTTTCACGATCTCCTCAAGCGTCTTTTGAAACTGCGGGTACCCTTTAAAGCCCAGCTCCGTGGCAAAACGCACCACAGTAGACTCGCTGACACCGACGATCGTACCAAGCTTTGCCGCCGTCAGATTCACAGCTTTATCATAATTGGCACATATATAATTGGCAATCCGTTTCTGCCCTTTGCTGAAGGTCCTGTAAGACTCTTCGATCTTTTTAAGCAGGTCCTCTGCTACTTCCATCTTGTCACCTCTTCATGCCGCCAAAGGTTCCCCAGCTCGCCCTAAAGCTATGGTTTCATCCGAAAGACAGGGCGTCCCCGGCAGCCGTTTCTGCTGATTTTTTATTATATACGTTTTAGCCGCAAAATACAAGAAAAGCCATCAAAAAATTCATTTTGACAGCTTTTTTGTCGGTCAGGGTGCCTTTTTGATTATTTTTCCCGGATAGCATGATCGTTGTATGCTGTTTTAATGCATAAACGGCTCAGCTAATGGCTACGCAGTTGGGATCAAAGGGGCGGTGGAAGCGGGCTTCAAAAGCTTCGATCAGCTGAGGACGGAACTTCGGATGTGCGATATTGATCAGCGCTGTTGCTCTCTGGCGCAGTGTATGCCCTGTAAGCCGGGCAATACCATACTCTGTAATAATATAGTCCACATCCGTTCTTAAGGTCGTCACCACAGCGCCGGACTCCAGTCTCGGGACAATCTTGGAAATCGTTCCGTTGGCAGCAGTCGATGCCATGGCAATAATTGATTTTCCTCCGGGGCTGTTGACAGCGCCTTTAACAAAGTTCACCTGGCCGCCGATACCACTGATCTGCTTGTCGCCCACAGACTCTGAATCGACCTGCCCCATGAGATCGACTTCCACACAGGAGTTTATGGAAATCATATTTTTATTTTGCATAATAATGTCCGGGTTGTTCACCACGTCCACAGGGTAAAGCTCAAAATCCGGGTTGCGGTCCACAAAATCATAAAGCTTCCGTGTCCCCATAAGGAATGTGGCAATGGACTTTCCGGGATTTAATGTTTTGCGGGAATTATTGATCACGCCTTCCTCGATCAAATCCACAACGCCGTCGGAGAGCAGCTCTGAGTGCAGTCCCAGGTCTCTTTTATTGTGAAGGCAGCTGCACACAGCATCAGGGATGGCCCCGATACCAAGCTGTAACGTAGCGCCGTCCTCTATAAGTGTTGCGCAGTATTCACCGATACGCTTTTCAACCTCGCCGATGGCGCGGGGCTTAAGCTCCGGCAGCGGCATGGACTTTTCCACAAACATATCAATATCCGATACCGGAACCCGGCTGTCGCCATAAGTATAAGGCATCTGGTCGTTGACCTGAGCAATGACAAGCTTTGCGTTTTTCACCGCAGCCTTTGTATAATCTACGGACACGCCAAGACTGCAATTGCCGTACTTATCCGGCGGCGTCACCTGGACAAGGGCAACGTCTATGGGAAGATAACGTTCAAACAGCTTTGGCACCCGCGAAAAACAGCACGGTGTAAAATCCGCGCGGCCTTCATAGATTGCGTCCCGCGTTCCGCCGCCGACAAAAATCGCATTATGACGGAAGTACGATTCCATCCCCGGCTTTGCGTAGTCGCACTTGCCCATAGGCACCATATGGACAATCTCCACGTCCCGGTACATTTCCCTGTTTTCAACCATCGTCTCCACAAGATACTGCGGCTCCGCACAGGCGTGACCGGTCACGACCCGGTCCCCGGATTTAATATGCGAAACAGCCTCCTTTGCCGTCACAAGGCGGCTTTGATAGATTTCTTTCCAGTTCATTTACGAAAACTCCTTTCAAAACGAGAGGGAGAGACATCCTTATACAAGACGCTCCCCCCTCGCTTTTTTCGGCCATACCGTTTCTGTACGGCATCCCCATTGTATATATCACCCACCGGGCTTTTTATCAGATCATCGGCTTAATATCCTCGTCAATGATCAGCGTTGCTTCTGTTGCAGCCTGAATCTGCTCAATGGTATATTCCGGATTGTATTCCTTTAATGCAATGCCATCCGCAGTGACTTCCATCACGCCCATCTCCGTGATAATCAGGTCTACCTGACCTTTGGCCGTCAAAGGCAGCGTACAGCTTTTAAGAATCTTTGGCTTGCCTTTGTTCGTATGCTCCATCGCTACGATTACCTTTTTAGCGCCTACAACAAGGTCCATGGCGCCGCCCATACCGGGCACCATCTTTCCTGGGATGATCCAGTTGGCAATATTGCCGTTTTCATCTACCTGAAGTGCGCCAAGCACCGTGGCATCCACATGGCCGCCGCGGATGATGGCAAAGGATGTGCCGCTGTCAAAGAATGCGCCGTCCGGTGCAATGCCTGCCATAATACCGCCGGAATTAACGATGTGCGGATTCTCCTGGCCTTTCTCCACAGGCTTAAGGCCAACAAAGCCATTTTCCGACTGAAGCGTAATATGTACGCTTGGGTCAAGATGATGAGGGATCAGTGTCGGAAGCCCGATTCCGAGGTTGACAATATCTCCATCCTGCAGCTCTTTTGCCACACGGGCAGCGATAAAATTCTTAACATCTTCCATTATTCTTCACCCTCCTTACTCACAATATAATCTACGAAAATGCCGGATGTCTCCACATAATCCGGGCCGATCTCTCCGGCCTCCACAAGCTTGTCTGCAAGAACAATGACAGTATCCGCAGCCATAGCCATGAGCGGATTAAAGTTTCTTTCAGAGCCGATATAGCGGATATTTCCCTTTTTATCAACTACATGGCCTTTGATCAAGGCGACATCTGCGCGCAGCGGCAGCTCGAGAAGGTATTCGGTATCACCGATCACCTTTGTTTCCTTGCCATTGGCAACATCCGTTCCAACACCGGTCGGTGTATAAAAGCCGCCAAGGCCAGCGCCGCCGCAGCGGATACGTTCAGCAAGCGTTCCCTGGGGCACAAGCTCCAGCTCAGTCACGCCCTTTGTGTACTGTTCGCCAAACTCAGGGTTTAAGCCAACATGGGAGGCAATCAGCTTTTTCACCTGACGGTGATCCACCAGCTTGCCCACGCCTAAAGGCTTACCCTCGTACTCGCCGGTCTGGCGGTTTTTCTTTCTTCCCCAGCCTGCGTCATTGCAAATAATTGTTAAATGTTTAACTTCCCGTTCAACAAGCGCGTCGATAATCTCTTCCGGTGTTCCGTTATCCATAAAGCCGCCTACCATGACCGTCATTCCGTCCTTGATAAGCTCAGCCGCTTCGATCGCTGTGATCTGCTTAACTTTTGACATATCAGTTCTCCTTTTTGTGTTTAATCGTGTGATGTCTGCTATGCAAAAATGCCTGAGACATCACACTGTATTTATTATACGGCATGAATGAAAAGGATTCAACTATCTCTTAACGATCATCGCCTGGCCCTGGCCGCCGCCGATGCAAAGCGTTGCCAGACCATACTTGGAATCACGCTTCTGCATTTCGTAAAGCAGTGTTACAAGGATTCTTGCGCCGGAAGCGCCAACCGGATGTCCGAGGGCAATCGCGCCGCCGTTGACATTGGTCTTTTCCATATCAAGGCCAAGCTCTGACGCAACTGCCAGAGACTGAGCAGCGAATGCTTCGTTTGCTTCTACGAGGTCTATATCTTTAATTTCCATGCCGGCTTTGGCAAGTGCTTTTCTTGAAGCCGGTACCGGACCTACGCCCATGATCTTCGGATCAACGCCGGCTGTCGCGTAAGAAACGATCGTTGCCATCGGAGTAATGCCCAGCTCATCTGCTTTTTCCTTGGACATAACAACAAGTGCAGCAGCGCCGTCATTGATACCGGACGCATTGGCCGCGGTTACTGTACCATCCTTCTTAAAGGACGGACGGAGCTTTGCAACCTTCTCCATCGTGTTTCCAAACTTTGGAAATTCATCGGTATCAAAAACGATCGGATCGCCTTTTCTCTGAGGGATCGTAATCGGCACGATCTCGTCCTTGAACTTGCCGGCTTTAATCGCAGCCTCGGCACGGTTCTGGCTTCTTACAGCAAACTCATCCTGCATCTGTCTTGTGATGCCGTATTTTTCAGCAACATTTTCAGCGGTAATACCCATATGATAATCATTGAAAGCATCCCATAAACCATCGTTTACAGTAATATCGATCATCGGTACATTGTTCATTCTTGCGCCCCAGCGAGCGGATGGAACGGCATAAGGTGCTGCGCTCATATTTTCTGTACCGCCGCACACAACGATCTCCGATTCACCGGCAATGATCTGGTTTGCAGCAAGCGCAACCGCCTTAAGTCCGGAGCCGCACACGATGTTAATCGTCATCGCTGTACACTCAATAGGAAGTCCAGCCTTGATCGATACCTGACGGGCTACGTTCTGTCCCAGTCCGGCCTGAAGAACATCACCGAAAATCACCTCATCTACCTGTTCCGGTTTGATGCCTGCTCTGTTGACAGCTTCCTTAACAACCGCTGCACCAAGATCCACAGCCGGAACGTTCTTTAATGTTCCGCCATAGCTGCCAATAGCAGTTCTGCATGCACTTGCAATAACGATTTCTTTCATCTTAAATCTCTCCTTTATACTTCTCTAATGATGCCGGCGCCATGCACTGCACGGTATCGATAACAGTCCGGCAAATGTCCGTACCTGTTCCCGGCCGATCACTTTACTTTAGAGCAAAAACCATGCCAGAATCAATGAAGAACATTTCTTTCTTCAGAAGCCGGCCGATGCCGGAAAAATTTTCCGGCCCTTATGTCCGGAGCATACGTTTCTTCCGCAATTTTTCCGATGATTTTAGTCTCATTTTAGATTGATATTTTTTTATCAATCTCTGGAAACCATTATACACCCCGCCAATAGCTTTTGCAATACCCGTTTTAAAAAAAGACACTTTTTGGCAAAAGTGTCTTTTTTTTGAGCTTTAGTTACCATATGGTTATCTAAATCTCATCAGTCTTTTTTCACACCCATGGTCACAACGGCGTGGCCGGTGTGATTAAAGGGCAGATAATAGGTTCTGAGCCGGTGACTGTATTCAAACGTATGCTCCTTTGTCTCGTCCAGTCCGCCGGGCTTGTCCACAATGATTGTTGCCAGATGGCCATAATTCCAGTAATATGTCTGGATCGTCGACATTTCTTCAAAGCGAAATTCTTCGCCCTCCACGCCAAAGCTGATCTTATCCGTTCCAAAATGTTCACCGTCTACCGTAAGCTGACAGTCATCGACAAGACACAGTGGAATACCGCGGTAATAAAAGCAGCGCGCATATACTTCAAAGCCCGTGCAGTTGCCTTCACTGTCATAGCGGTTTTTAAAGCCCTTATTGCTAAGCACCTGCACGTCGGTTGCCGGCGCGCCTGGCTTTGGCATCGGATAGCCCGGATATTCGCCAAGATAGCGGTCAAGCATCTTCTGGTAGCGCCGCAGCGGCTCAAAGGGATCGCCGTCAACCGGGCCGCCCTCATATTCCGCAGAAATATAACCTTCATATCCACCCTCCACAAGTACCGGAAGGATGTTCGGATAGTCGATACTTGTCTCTTCGCAGTTTTCATCCATCTCCCAGAACTTTCCATGAATATGGAGAATATACGGCATATGGATGAGCAGCTCTCTCGGATCATGGTATTCCGTCCGTCGGCACTGAATGATAAAATTCTGTTCTGCCTTGTCTGAAGTTTGTTCAAGCATCCGGTCGCAGCGGGCACGGTAATCTTCATTGGACTCGTTTTCATAAGCTTCCTTCATAAACTGGATCAGGTCCTCGCGCACACCGGCAGCATGAGCCGCGCGCACAAAATAGGCGCTGTCCTGGATATGTTTCACAAACATGCTCATATCCGGTATGATCCCAAGATAGGGTGAATTGACCTGATTAATGATCTCAATCGTTTTCTGGATTGACGGCAGTATCCACGAAGATGAACCGTTATGGATTTCCACGCCAAGCTTTACGCCATATTCCTCGCAGATCGGTGCAGCCTGCCTAAACAGCTCCGGATCAAAAGTACCGCCGATACGGATGATCGGGCAATCCACAGCTTTGGCAAACTGTACATGGCGCCTGACAATGTCCACACTCTCCCGCAGCGTCAGGTTTCTGTTTTTAAACATCGTCTTGTCGACAAAGAAGTCATGGGCCACTGTCTTTGTGCCATATTTCCACATCAGGTGCTTCCAGTTTTCCACATCTTCGGTATTAATATCCGGGCAGTTTCTAAAAAAAAGCTGTCCGAGAAACTCAATACCCTGGACCCCCATATTGGACATGGCGGCAATGCAGTCCTCCCATGTGAGCTCGCCCAGTGTTACCTTCTCCTTAAAGCTATACACAGTGACGCCCCGTTTGATAAAATTGACCATAAAATTTAACCCCCTTTATATAATTTTGCACCCCGGATGCCCCGATACCATTGTGTGCCAGTCTGCACAAATGTCCGTTGGCACTCCGGAGCTTTTATAATAAAATTATACCTTTTTAAGATGAAAAATCACATAGCAAAAAGTGAAACCCTATGGCTTACACAACTGTAAGGTAGTGCGCCGCTTTTGTAAGCCGCTTCGATGGCACATACACTGCTTCTTTGCTAAATTATGAGTAAAGATACATTTACGATATACGTTTTGTGAAAAGTGAAAGGATGTGCATATTCAATGAAAAAGCTTTTATTATCCATTGTTCTTCTGATGCTCACAGCGATGCTCTGCCTCGGAGGCTATCTGACACTCAAAGGGTACAGCTATTATAAAGAAGCCATAGAGGAAGAAGGGCTTGATGAGATGGCGCTGCGTATCCGCTCGATCGACAATTATACGTCCATTGATGAGCTCCCAGATATTTATAAAAACGCCGTCATCAGTGTAGAGGACAAGCGCTTTTACAGTCATGGCGGTATCGATCTGATTGCCATCGCCCGGGCGCTTTACCATGATCTTAAAGCCGGAAGCCTGGTGGAAGGCGGAAGCACGATTACACAGCAGCTTGCTAAAAACCAGTATTTTTCTCAGGATAAAGACATCACCCGAAAAATTGCCGAGGTATTTATGGCTATGGATATGGAAAAGCATTTTACGAAAGATGAGATTTTAGAGCTGTATTTAAATTCGATTTATTTTGGCGACGGCTATTACTGTGTCGCAGATGCCTGCGAAGGCTATTTCGGGAAGGAGCCCTCGCAGATAAACGACGATGAGGCAACACTCCTGGCCGGTATACCAAACGCGCCCTCCATCTATGCGCCTACGGCCAATCCCAGGCTGGCCCGGCAGCGGCAGCAGCAGGTCATCCGGCAGATGATCGAGTGCGGCTACTTAGAAAGCCCCAGCATCCGCCCGATGTGGCAGCAGGCTTGCTTTAATGGTTTAAAAAGCACAAGAGCTGTGACAAAATTTCCTACACAGTGCAAAATGTCAAATGGAAGCCCGCTGATCCAATAAGACAGTGCGGCATAAAAGCCCCCTGCCAGGCCATAGGGGATGGCGCATAGGCATCCGAAGGACAGCCCGAAAGCGCCGGAAGCAACCGCCCAGAAGAAGCTGCTCTCACGGCGCCGCAGCGCCCTGGCAATCCCGTAAAGAATCGCCCAGACATAACAATAATTCAGCCACCATATTCCAAAACCATAGCAAAGGCCTTCCAGCAGAGCAAAGGCATAAATGCTTACCAGTGTCAGCCGCCCGAAAACAACCGCACTGACAATGACCAGAATGGACACGACTTCAATATTTGGCAGAAAAGACAATGCCACCTGAGCGACAAACAGCACGGCTGCCAGAAGTGCCGAAAAAGCGATCTTACGCGCCTTGGACATATTGGTTATTCCCTGCAATATTCAATCGTAAAAACATCGCCGTCTGCCACCGGCTGCTGAGTAATACCATAGCTGCAATATTCTCCCTGGACATAAAACGCCCAGTATGCATGATCTGCGGCATAATCTGCCGTTTCACCGTTGACAGAGATCACCATATTTCCCGAATCTACCGTATAGGTCAGGCCTTCTGCATCATCCATCGCTTCCTTTAGATACTGTGCATCTGTAACTACGGAATAGCTTTTTTGTTCACCGGCACTGTTAATAACCTCAATCGTCACATTTTTAGAGCCAGCCTGTGCTTTCGGGCCCAAAAATGCGTAAATCAGCGCAGCGGCTGCCACAGCAACAATCAGGACAGCCGCGCCGATCATAACGCCTTTCTTACTGCTTTTTTCCTTCATTTTCTTTGTCCTCCTTTTCGTTGACATATCCGGCATTACTGCCGTTTTTTTCTGCTTTGATCCGATAGCTTTATTATGTCATAAAAATTTCCAAAGTTTCAGGAAAAATTTTAGAAAAAATCGTTATGCTTTTGTATTTTTCACAATTATTTTCTCAGAGCTAAAACCTCCTGCTCATATTTGCGGATTTCCTTAAACCAGGCATCACCGGCCGGCACGCCATTGCACTGGCAAAAATAATTCCACACATCCGCAAATGGATAAAACTTAAGCTCCTCCTGGCGCACCAGAAGCTCTGTATAGTTGCCTTCATTCTGAAGCTTTGCCAGCTGCTTATCCGGCGTCAGCAGTGCATAAAGCAGCGCCTTTTGCATGTTGCGCATTCCAAGCACCCATGCGCTGACACGGTTAATGCTGGCATCAAAATAATCCAGCCCGATGATTACCCGGTCAAGCGCCCCGTTGCGGACGATTTCCTTGGCAATTTCTTTAAGCTCGTCATCAAAAATAACGACATGATCGCTGTCCCAACGCACCGGGCGCGTGACATGGAGCGCAAGCTTTTCATTAAATAACAGCATAGACGAGATTTTGTCGGAAACCATCTCCGTCGGATGATAATGACCATTATCCAGGAGACATAAAATGCCGTTTTTCGCAGCATAATTCATGCAAAACTCATGGGAGCCGACGGTATAGGATTCCATGCCAATGCCGAACACCTTGGATTCGATGGCTACAAGCACCTTGCTTTTATCGTAACCGATGGACAAAATCTGATCGAGCGAATCCTTAAACCGCGCTCTCGGCCCAAGGCGGTCCGCAGGAATATCCTTATAGCCATCAGGAATCCATATATTAACCAGCGACTGGCCGCCCAGCTCGCCGGCAAAATATTCGGCGATCCTTAAGCATGCCTTGCCATGGTCAATCCAGAAACGGCGGATATTCTCATCCGGACTTGACAGGGTAAAGGGCGATGCCAGCGGATGTGAAAAAAATGTCGGATTAAAATCCAGCCCCAGTCCCCGTGCCTTTGCAAATTCCACCCATTTTTTAAAATGCTCTGGCTTAAGTGCATTGCGGTCAGCCTTTTTGCCGTCCTCAAAAATCGCGTAGCTTGCATGAAGATTGAGGCGGTGCTTTCCCGGAATCAGGCGCAGCGCCTGGTCAATATCCATCATCAGCTCCTCCGGCGTGCGTGCCCGTCCGGGGTAGTCGCCGGTCGCCTGGATGCCTCCGGTCAGCTCAGTCGCGCCTTCAAAGCCCATCACGTCATCGCCCTGCCAGCAATGCATGGAAATCGGTACATGCTTTAACGTTTCCAAAGCTGCATCTGTATCTACGCCAAGCTCACGATAAACCCTTTTTGCTTCCTCGTATTTTTCCTGAATTGTCATAATCTGTTTTCCTCCTTCTCACTTTGTCCGTCAAAGGTCCGGACGCCAAATGAATCAAAGACGCAGCTGCGTGCCTCTAAAAGTGTGGCAAAACAGCCGTCGCTTAGCAGCTGTGCCAGTAAATTGCCGATTGCTGTCGCTTCGGCAGGCCCGGCACAGACTGTGCAGCCGGTCGCCTTCGCCGTCAGCGCATTTAGGTAATCGGCGTTGGAGCCGCCCCCTACAATGTGGATTTTTGTAAACCTTCGTCCCGTCAGCGCCTCAATCTCCCGGACGGCTGTGCCATAGCTGTCTGCAAGGCTCTGATAAATAACAGCTGCCAGCTCTCCGGGCGTATTTGGTACCGGCTGCCCGCTCTCACGGCAGGCTTCCTGTATCGCCCGGGTCATATTTTCGGGCGAGAGGAAGCGCGGGTCATTGACATCCACCCGGGATGAAAAATCCCCGTGCGCGCAGGCCATATCGCACAGATCACTAAAGCTATACCGGTCACCAAGCTCATGGCGCACAGATTGTATCATCCACAGCCCCATAATATTTTTCAGATAGCGGAATCGCCTGCCGTAGCCGCCCTCATTGGTAAAATTAGCCGCCATGCTGGCCGGCGAGCAGTCCGCCGCGCTGCGTTCGATGCCAATAAGCGACCATGTACCGGAGCTGATATAGATACAATCATCACTGCGGGCCGGCACTGCCAGTACGGCGGAGCCCGTATCATGGGTTGCCGGAAGCACGACCGCACAATCAAAGCCAATCTGCGCCTGAAGCTCCGGCCGCAAATGCCCTACGGTCTGTCCCGGCATGGCAATGGGCAAAAACATCGGCGCCGGATAGCCGAGAAGCTCTAAAAGCTCCGTATCCCATGTTCCGGTTTCAGCACGGACAAGCTGTGTCGTCGTCGCATTGGTATATTCGGCTATTTTATTTCCCGTCAGTAAAAAATTAAAATATTCGGGAATCATTAAAAATGCTTTGGCACGCTCAAGCAGCTTTGGCTGCGTTTTTTTAATGGCCATAAGCTGATAGATCGTATTAAATATCTGCTTTTGGATTCCGGTACGCGCATAAAGCTGTTTTTGTGAGATTTTTTTTGCAACCTCCCGGTCCATGCCTTCGGTGCGGTGATCACGGTAGCCCACCGCCGGCGTCAGCAGCCGGTTCCGCTCATCAAGCAATACGAAATCCACGGCCCATGTATCAATTCCCATCGATTTTGGAATTTTTCCAAGACGGGAACACTGCTTAAGACCCTCAATGATATTTTCCCACAAATGTTCCAGATTCCAGCAAAGCTGTCCGTCCTGTTCGGTCATCCCGTTCTCAAAGCGCCAGACCTCCTCAAGCACCAGCCGGCCATTTTCCATATGTCCAAGGATATGCCGCCCGCTGGAGGCCCCAATATCCACCGCCAGATAATAGCTCGCCAAAAAAATACCTCCTTTACACCAATCTCAAAATACACCGCTGCAATCGTTCCATACAAAACACACCGCTGCAATCGTTCCATACAAAACACACTGCTGTAATCGTTCCATACAAAACACACTGCTGTAATAGTTTTATTCTACATAATCCCGGACACAAAAATAAGGACGCGATTTGGAAATTCAACCGTCCTTATTTGCATCCCAATAAAGTACAAAAACAGCATTTTCATAACTATTCAGCCATGCGGACGGATATGGCAAATGTCTGCGCAGGTAATACCTGCGCAGACTTTAGACATATCCGGACATACGGCGCTTAGCCGTAATCGAGCGTTTTGACGCGCCAGCGGCAATCGCTGCGCCAGCAGCATTCAAGCATTTTGACACGGCTACATGATCTGGCGCTC
>CASFBR010000135.1 GCA_949292795.1 uncultured Eubacteriales bacterium | reverse complement strand
GCACAGCAAATTTAAACGTTTCAGGAGAAAGCTATGAGCTCATTCTCCTGATGCTCCTTAAAGGCTCCGGCCATTTTTTAAGTCCGGCCGGAGAGCGGCTTGCAGGAACGGGCGATCTGTTTATCTGGCAGGGCTGCAGCGCCGCCGGACAGGCACCGCCGCCTTTGTCAGGCGGCAGCTCCGAAGGGCCATTAAACCACTATGGCATTTGCGGCAGCTCCGAAGGGATATTCGGCCATTACGGCATCCGCGGCAGCGGAACATATACAGCGGCAGTATTTCATCTGCCCATTGCAAAGCTGGCAGATATGGGAAATTTAAGCGTTATACAAATGGATTCTGCGGTCTTTAAGGAAAACCGCGGTGAACTGCGTCAATTAAAAGACCTGCTGACCGCCTCCCTTTTAAAAGCACTGGAACCGGGGGCGCTTTCGGGCGAAGCCGACCCGTCTTTATGGCAGATCATGACATGGCTTTTACAGCATTGTATATACGAGGATATGCATACACCGCAAAGCCATGAAGAGCGGCTGGATTTTATACGCCGCTATGTCCACAGCGGCTGCATCCACAGGCTCAGTCTTGACCAGCTTGCGCAAAAAATGAAACTTTCTGCCCCATATCTTTCAAAATTTATCAAAGAACATCTCGGGCAGAACTTTCACAGCTATGTCGATACGGTAAGGCTTTCCTATACGATGCGGGAAGCCCGGATCAATCCGGGCGCTTTTTCTTTTTCAGCCCTGCGGTGCGGATTTCCCAATATGACCGCATTTGGCCGGGCATTTGAGAATGTTTATCATCAATCTCCTTCCATATATAAGAGACACGCCGCTTCTGCCATAACCGCAGCATCGCCAGACGCCCGGCTATGCCGCCATATCCGGGCGATGGTAAAGGGTCTGAGCGGGGACAAAAAGCCGGCGGCGGCCCCTTACACGATCTGTATACAGGCAGATGCCGGAACCGGACGTCCGTACACAAACAACTGGATGAACGTTTTAAATTTAGGCTATGCCGAAGACCTGCAAAAGAGCACTATCCAGGAGCACATCCTCTGGCTGAAAAAAGAGCTTGGATTTTCATATGGCCGGATAGAAAACATATTCAGCCAGCAGTTGTTTTTCGATATTCATTCATCCGGCCCGTTCAATTTTTTACGGATCGATCTGATCCTTGATTTTCTTATTAAAAATCAAATCATCCCGTTTTTAAATATGAGCTTTAACGATAAAATTATCCGAAAAGATATTAATAGCCTGTTTATGAAAGAAAATATCGTCAAAACTTTTGATAATGACGACCAGTACCGGCGCCTGATCGAAGCATTTTTTGCGCACTGTGTTGCCAGATACGGCACGGCCGAAGTAAAAAAATGGCGGATCGAGCTGCAATGGATTCACAGCCCCGGCGATAACATGAAAGAAAAATGGCTGGATGTCTTTGATATTTTATATCGGGCTGTAAAAAAATATTCTCCGGGTACCCGTGTGGGCGGCTTTTGCTTTAATACAAATTGTGATATTCAAATACTGGAAAGCTATCTGAAGAAAAAAAAGACTGTGCGCCCGGATTTTATATCCGTCGTGTGCTATCCTTACCATGTACCGGGGCCTTTATGCCCCGAAACGTCCTCTTTGCTGGAACGGGACATGGATTATATCGGCAAAAAGCTGGATGAGCTTTTGCTGATTTTTAAAGAACATGGCTATGACAGCTCCAGGCTCTATGTAACTGAATGGAATATCTCCGTGTCCAACAGCAACTATCTGCACGATAGCTGCTGGAAAGCGGCCTATATTCTCAGGACAGCAGGGGAAGGCATAGACAAGGCGTGGTGCATGGCCCATTGGGGTTGTACGGACCGGACAACCGAATATTTTGATTCCATACGGCTGCTCAACGGCAGAAACGGACTTATCAGCCGAAATGGCATTTGCAAGCCAGCGTTTTTTGCCTACCGTTTTCTTGAGCATATGGGCCCCAGGCTCATTCAAAAAGGAAAGCATTATATTTTAACAAAAAACCGGGCGGATACTTACTTTCTCGTCTGCCATCATCTGGCCGCTATCCGGGATTCTTATTATCAGCAGGAGGACGAATGTGTGGACTTTCATCAGATTGCCGGACTGTTTGACAGCGAAAGCCTGGAGCTTTGCCTGAAGCTGTCCGGTATCCATGCAGACAGCTATCGCGTGGAAAAGCTGTCGGTCTCTCCGGAGGCCGGAAGTGTGCTGGATGAATGGCTCCGCCTTGGCTATCCTGATGAAAACAGCGATATGGAACGCTCATGGCTCTCCTGTGTTTGTGTTCCCAGATACAGTCTGAAGCTCATACAGGCAGGCGGCGGCTGTCTTTGTGTAAACACGCAGCTTTCCGCCAATGAAATACAGTTTTTAAAAATTTCACCGTGTGAAATGTAATTAAACGTGTGAAATGTAATTAAAAATATATAGCGCCGGTGTACACCGGCGTTCATAAAGAAGGTAGAAAAATGAATGATACAGACCGGCTTGAAGCTATCTTAAATTATATACAAAAAAATTACAGAAAAAAACTGGATTTAAAAACACTTTCAAATCAATTTTATTTATCTCCGTCTTATATTTCAAAATATATACGGGAAAATCTGAACATGGGATTTTCAGAATACCTGAGCAATATCCGCTTCAAACATGCCCTGGATGAGCTTGAAACGACCGATCATTCGGTGACGCAGATTGCCTGTGATGCAGGCTTTCCCAATCTTGTCACCTTCAACCGGGCATTTCGGCGCAGATACGGGATGGCGCCTACGCTTTACAGAAAGCAGCTTCAAAGCCGTTTTAGCGGGGATGAAAAAAAAGTCCCGGAAATGACCTGTCCGGTCACGGCAGATACCGCCCGGTCACAGCCTTACGAAAAAAACTGGCTTAAGGTCATGAATCTGGGCGCGGCAGAAAATATACAGATGGAATATATCCGGGAACACATTTTGCTTTTAAAGCAGGAGCTGGATTTTCAATACGGGCGCATCGACACGCTTTTTTGCCCGGAAAACCTGCTTGATTTCAGCATCCAGGCCCGGAGCAATTTTTCTGTCCTGGATGACATTCTGGACTTTCTGATTGCAAACGGCATCACGCCCTTTTTGAATCTCGGGCTGAAGTGCCGGAAGATCGTGCGCCCGGATATGGGCTTTGTGCTGAACCGGGAACGGCTCTCAAAAATAAAGCACCAAAACAGCTACGAAAAAATGCTTTTAGAGTTTATACGGCATTGTATTGGCCGGTACGGGATGCTTGAGGTATTAAAATGGCGTTTTGAGCTCTGGTGGGAGCGCGGCTTCTCAGACACCGGTATTTCCCGGGAGCAGATGGCGCTGCTTGAAATGGAATATGACTGCATCAAGGGCTGCCTGCCCGACGCCTGTGTCGGCGGCATGGGATTTAACATTTTTGACAATAATGCCTCGCTTGAAAACTTTTTAGAGCGCGCCCATGCAACGGAACGAAGGCTGGATTTTATATCAGTGAGCATGTACCCTTATAATCTTGAGGAAAGTGCTGCTGAAAATAAGCTCATGCCGGATGAGGATTTTGTAGAAAACGAGCTTTTAGCTTTGCGAAAGCTCCTGGCTGAATATGGCTATGCCCCGGATGCCCTGTGGGTTACGGAATGGAATCTGTCTGTATCCAGCCGTACCTGGCAAAATGACATCTGCTATAAAGGAGCATATATGGTCCGCAATCTTATTGCCTCTGTGGGAAAGACCCCGTGTATGGCCTATTGGATGTGTACAGACCGGACTGAGGAATATTTTGATTCTGTGGACTTTTTATACGGAGGGGGCGGGATGATCAGCAGTAGCGGGCTGCGCAAAGCCGCATTTTATGCCCTCTGGTTTATGAAGCAGCTGGGCGGGCAGCTGCTGGCTAAGGGTGAAAACTATATAATCACCGCCTCAAAAAGCAACGGCTTTTCTATTGTCTGCCACCATATGCAAGGTCCGGCGCCAGACTATTATATTCAGGAGGATACCGGTAATCCGCCGGAGGATATGTCCATGTATTTCCCGGACAGCCGCCGGTCCTTTTCTTTCCGTCTTTTGGGCATGACCGGCCGCAGCTGTCGTCTGAAAAAATATTGTATACGGCCTTCCGGCGGCAGCCTTTTTGAAGAATGGGGCCGCAGAGGCTTTCACAAAACACCCGCGCTCAAGGAGATTGACGACTTAAGAGCAGCGGCCATGCCGCTTATTGAAAGCTCAGATATTGCCATCAAAAGAGGTGAGCTGCAATTTGAAACACAGCTGGAAGCCAATGAAATACAGCTGATATGTATCGTACAGTCGGAGGATTCTTCCGGCTTTACATTATAAATTTCGGCTTTACATCAGAGCGTGTGCCCGCCGGGCACACTTATAAATTTGCCCCCGGGAAAATATTTTCCCGGGGGCAAATTTTATGCTTTCCTTATGGATTTAAATATTTTGATTGAATATATTTTGATTAAGTGTATTTATTTAAGCTTCCTCCTGCGGGAAAAGTACGACCTTGATCGCCTCTCCGGTTCTTGTAAGCTCAATGCCCTCATTGATCTTGTCCAGAGGGAGACGATGGGTAATGAACCGCTCCGTCGGGAAGCTGTCGGAAACCGCCAGTTCAAAGGCTTTCTTGGACTGCATATAAGAAGCGCCGAAATGACCTTTGATCCAGAGGTTATTGTAATGGATATAGTTTGTATCCAGTTCTGTTAAAGAGCCCTTTGGTACGCCGCCGAAGAATACGACGATGCCGCCCTTGCGCGCCATAAAAATACTCTGAGCCTGCGCGGAATTGGACGGGTTTGCAGAAATAACCTTGTCTGCGCCCTTGCCGCCGGTAAGCTCCCGCACAGCCTTGATCGGGTCCTCCTTGGCACTGTTGATCGTATAATCCGCGCCAAATTCCTTCACCATGCCAAGACGTGTATCATTAATATCAATCATGATCACCTTCTTGGCGCCGCGGATTTTTGCCAGCTGGGACATAAAGCAGCCGATGGGGCCGGCGCCAATGATTACAACGGTATCGTCATAGCCAACGCCAATGTTTTCTTCGCAGGCATACACGGACGTTAAAGGCTCGCCGAGGCTGGCGGCGTCATAGCTGACACCATCGGGAATTTCATAGATGCCGCCGTATTTGATCTTCTCTCCGGAAACCGCCACATACTGAGCAAAGCCGCCGGTGCCGGCCAGTTTCGCAACATGCTCGTTGCCGCAGTTTTCACTGTGTCCGCTGATGCACTCGTCACATTCCATACAATATGTTCCCGGGAATAAAAACAGCCGGTCGCCGACCTGGTACTTTGTTTCCTGTGCTCCGATCTCATCCACAACACCAACGATCTCATGACCGTAGATAAACGGATAGTTTCCTTTTCTGGAATCACTGGTCAGGTTACGAATATCCGAACCGCAAAGTCCTACGGCCATCACCTTCAGGATCAGTCCATCCTCCGGGCACTGAGGCTTATCGACCATTTCCACACGCACATCATTCGGTCCGTACATTAACGCAGCTTTCATCTTCATCTTACAAAACTCCTTCCCAAAATTTCATATACAGCGCTGCCGCAGCACACTGTCCGCGCTCTGTCATCATATCCGCAGCACATTGTCCGGCGGCCTGTTTAGCATTTTTATTTTATGCCTTTAGTTTAGGTGATTTTGCCGCTGTTTTCAAACAGGGAATTACCATTGCACTACGGCAAAACATTCTTTGAAATGGGACAGCCGTATTTGCTACTATTAAGCAAAAAGAGTTCTTCTTGCAAAACCTTTGCACCGGAGCCGGATGTGCACGCTTTTACGGGATATTTTTGTGCCCCCGAGCTCCGGATAACTGCATGAATAACTGCATAATCCATTATATTTTGTAAGATTGGGGGAACCTTCTGATGTCTGACAGACAAAATTATCTTCTCGGCATTGACCTTGGCACAACCAACGTCAAAGCAATCATTTTAGATGAGGACGGCCGCGTATGTGCCAGTGCTTCCGCAGCCAACCATCTGATCTTTCCCGGCCCGAATATGGTAGAGCAGGACCCGAACGAATGGTGGGACAATACGGTACATATTTTACGGACCATTACCTTCGCCGCCGGCCCGGATGTTGTCTCAAAAATCCGCGGTATATGCGTCAGCTCCCAGACTGTCACCATGCTTCCTGTGGACAAAAACGGGGAGCCGCTGCGCAATGCGCTCATCTGGATGGACGGCCGCTCTTTTGGCGAGCTTGACTATATCCGCAAAAGCCTCGGCAATGAGCATTTTATTTCGATCATCGGCGCTCAGCCGGATGTCGCCTTTCTTCCCAACAAGCTTCTCTGGTTTAAAAACAACGAGCCGGAGCTTTTTGCCAAAACATACAAGGTGCTCCAGGTCAGCTCCTACATCAATTATAAGCTCACCGGAAAAATGACGATGGATGTCGATCAGGCCGCCCGCTGCCAGTGCCTTGAAATACATACATTAAAATGGTCCAAAGATATTGCCAATGTCATTGGCATCGATCTTAATGACATTCTTCCGGTGCCGCAGCTTTCCACCGAGATCATTGGCAGTGTCACCGCCCAGGCTGCCGCAGTCACCGGGCTTGCAAGCGGCATCCCTGTACTTGCCGGCGCAAGCGATGCCATGGCTTCCATGTATGCCACCGGGCTTTGCCAGATCGGAGAGGCCGGCGAATCCTCCGGCACAACAAGCCTTGTATTTGTCGGCAGCGGCCATGCCAGCCGCAGTGATCTGCCCATTGTCACCAAGCCCTGCCCTATCGCCGGTATGCCTTATGTCTTTGACGCGCCGATCAATACAAGCGGCGCTTCGATCAAATGGTATCTGGACTGTTTTGGGGAACCGGAAAAGGCATACGCCAGCGCTCACGGTATCGGCGTGTATGACTATCTGAACCAGTGCGCCCTTGATGTGCCCGCCGGGAGCCACGGCATCTTCTTTTTCCCGTACCTGCTCGGTGAGCGGGCCCCGCTGTGGAACGCTCATGCCCGGGGCATGTTTATCGGCATGTCCTTAGACAGCACCCGCAGCGATTTTATACGCGCGGTTTTTGAAGGGACGGCATTCGCCCTGCGCCATGTAATGTCTGTGATTGAAGCTGCGGGAGCTAAGGCAAACGGCCTGCGCATCACCGGCGGCGGCTCAAAAAGCCGTACATGGTCCATGATCAAGGCATCCATGCTGCATATGCCGGTCTATATCCTCGACGAAAAATCCGGCGATGTTCCCTTTGGCGATACGCTTCTGGCCGGTCATGCGGTCGGCGTATTCCCTGATCTTAAGTCGAGCATCGAAAAGATCATCCGAATTAAAGAAACGATCGAGCCTGTGGAAGCATGGGAAAAGGTATATGACCAGATGTATCCCCTTTATCTGGATATGTACCAACATCTTGATTCGGACCTTATTGCATTAAAAAAGCTGGCTCTGTGAGCCAGCTTTTTTAATACTGCCGGTGCGCCCCGCCGCAGGCAGGGAATCCTGCAAAGCCGGATTTCTGCTTATGAAAACAGCCGCGATACATCATTAAACAAAATAAATACCATCAGCACCATCAGCAGCGCGAAGCCGACAAAATTTACCAGCCCTTCCTTTTCCCGGTCAAATGGCTTGCCCCGGATTGCTTCAACGATCAGGAACAAAAACCGCCCCCCGTCCAGTGCCGGGATCGGAAGCAGGTTCATCACGCCGAGGTTTGCGCTGAGCATGACAATCAGCTGCGACATCACAAGGAACACGTTCAAAGCCCCGTACTGTTTGGATGCCTGATAGCTATCGTCAATAATATTGACGATCCCCACCGGCCCGGCTACGTCGTCTTTTGTCAGCTGCCCTGTAAAAAGCATCCCCAGGCTTTTAATAACCGTTGAAATATTGTACTTAACTTCATAAAAGCCATACTGGAACAGCTGTAACAGATTGCCTTTCTGGTACGGATTGCTCACAATACCAATGCGGTAGCTCCCATTTTCTTCATCCCAAAAGGGCGTCAGCGTGACGGTATCGGACACGCCGTCCCGTTCATAGGTAATCTCATAGGGTCCGCCGGGATTTAAATACATGTAAAGGCTCAGCTCCTTAAACATGTGCACCCGTTCATTGCCGATCTTTGTGATTACATCGCCTTCCTGAAGTCCGGCCTGAGCCGCGGGTGTCCCCTCCTCCACCGTACCAACGGATGTATCCTGATAGCCGGTATTTGCCAAAATGATCATGGCAAAAATAAATGCCAGCAGAAAGTTAAAGATTGGGCCGGCCAAAACGACCGACATCCGCGCCCAGACCGATTTTGTATTAAAGCTTCCTTCCTCCGGCGCATCCTCATCCTCGCCGAGCATCATGCACGAACCGCCAAAGGGGATCAGCTTCAAGGCATAGACCGTCTCGCCCCGCTTAAAGGAGCACAGCTTCGGCCCCATTCCCACGGCAAACTCTGTCACCGTGATCCCATGCTGCTTGGCTAAGATAAAATGGCCGAACTCATGGATAATAATAATTACGCTAAATATGATAACTGCGAGGATTATCCCCAAATCACCACCTGCTTTCAATAAAATCGTAGGTCTGTTGTTCTGTCATAAGAATCTGTTCCAGGTTTGGCTCACGGATAACCTTGTGGGCATCCATCGCTTCGCCAATGATCTTTACAATATCCAGGAAGCCGATCTCCCGGTTCAAAAATTTTGCCACTGCGCGTTCATTGGCCGCATTAAACACCGTCGGCATAGAGCCGCCAATCCCTGCCGCCGTATAAGCAAGCGAAAGCCCTTCAAAGACATCCGGACGCGGCGCCTCAAAGGTCATCGTCCCGACTTCAAAAAGGTTCAGCAAACGGCCTCTTAACGGACGGCGCTTCGGATAAAACAGTGCGTACTGGATCGGCAGCCGCATATCCGGCGTGCCAAGCTGAGCGATCACCGCTCCGTCCGCATATTCCACCGCAGAATGGATAATACTCTGCGGATGCACAACTACCTGTATCTGCTCAAGCTCTACGTCAAAAAGCCACTTTGCCTCCATCACTTCAAGCCCTTTATTCACCATCGTCGCCGAGTCAATGGTGATCTTGCGGCCCATCACCCAGTTGGGATGCTTCAGGGCATCCTCCACCTGGATATTTTTCAGGGCGTCCTTTGTAAACGTGCGGAACGGCCCGCCGGACGCGGTCAGAAGCAGACGGCGGACGCTGCTGCGCTCAGACCCCTGTAAGGACTGGAAAATTGCCGAATGTTCGCTGTCCACCGGGAGAATATTCACGCCGTGCGCCCGCGCTAACGGCATGATCAGATGTCCTGCGGTCACCAGCGTCTCCTTGTTGGCAAGGGCAATATCCTTCCCTGCCCTGATTGCCTCAATGGTGGGGCGGATGCCGATCATCCCCACAATGGCGGTTACGACAATCTGCGTCTTTTCTTCTGTGACCACCGCGCACAGGCCGTCCATGCCGGACATGATCTTAACCGGAAGATCAGCCACACGGACGCGAAGATCGGCCGCATCCTTCTCATCCCACACCGCGGCCAGCACCGGTGAGAATTTGCGGATTTGCTCCTCCAAAAGCCGGATGTTTCGTCCCGCTGCCAGCGCCCGGACACACAGATCCTCATTCGCCTCAACAATGTCCAGCGTCTGCGTACCTATGGAACCTGTGGAGCCCAATATGGAAATATATTTCACCGTTATGTCCTCCTGTTCTTCATTCCCCCGTCATCTGTACCTGTCTGTACTCTCCGGCCCCCAAAATATCCTTCGGCCGGATAAGCTTTCAGGCCAACATAGCCTTCGGCCGGACAGGCTTTCAGGCTAAAAATATTTTCAGGCCAGAAACAGCGCCAGAAAATACACTGCCGGGGCGGTAAATAATATACTGTCAAAACGATCCATCACGCCGCCGTGTCCGGGAATCAGCCTGCCGTAATCCTTGATCCCCCGGTTGCGCTTAATAGCCGAGGCAGCCAGATCGCCGACAATGGCTATGAGCGCCCCCACACCGCAAATCAGCGCGCAGCTAAGTATCGGCCGGTTCAGGCTCGGCAGCTTTTCTTCCAGGAAAAAACCGTACAGCACGCCGAGGATCACAGCCCCCGCGACACCGCCGATGGCGCCTTCCACGCTTTTTTTAGGACTGAGCACCGGGGCCATTTTGTGCTTTCCAATCAGACGGCCCACACAGTAGGCGCAGGTGTCATTGCCCCACGCGCTGACAAAAATCAGCGGTACGAGAAACAGGCCGTCCTCAAGCTGACGCACCTGATACATGCACAGCATCAGCACCGGCACATAGACGATCCCGAATACTGCAAAAGCGGCCTGATCGGCCTGAAATCTCGGAAAAGCAAAAACATAGACAAACATGATGAGCAAAAAGGCAATGATCAGTGCCGCCATGGTCAGCTCTTCCACTAATCCGATCGTCTGGATGCGCACCGCCGCCACATAGATCACAGCCCCTGCCATTCCAGCATATCCTAACATATTTTTGTGTATATTATATGTCTTATAAAGCTCATATAATCCTATGAACGCCAATACCGCGGCCAGGAAATATAAGACATCATTGCCGAGGATCATGGCTGCGATCATAATGATCAAAAGCACGATCCCACTGACAAGCCTTGTCACAAACATGATCAAACGCCTCCAAATCTGCGGTCGCGGGAATTATACTGCAAGATTGCCTGGATCAGCTCTTTTCGTCCAAAATCCGGCCAGAGCACATCGGTAAAGTAAAACTCCGTATAGGCAAGCTGCCACAGCAGAAAATTTGAAAGCCTCTGCTCGCCGCTTGTACGGATCATCAGATCCGGGTCCGGGATTCCGGCCGTATCCAGATAGCGCTCAAATACGCCCTCGCTAATATCATCCGGTGCAAGACTGCCATCGCGCACATCGGCCGCCAGCTTTCTTATGGCGCGGACCATCTCATCCCGGCTTCCGTAATTTAACGCGATTGAAAAATTTAATCCGGTATTTTTAGCCGAAACCGCCTCCAGGCGCTCGATTGCCTGACGAATATCCTCAGACAGGCCTGTTTTATCGCCAAGAATACGCACCCGCATATTATTTTTCGTGGTACGCTCAATACAATCCGTCAGATAATCCCTCAGAAGCTTCATTAACGTATTGACTTCTTTTTCGGGACGTTTCCAGTTTTCCGTCGAAAATGCGTATACGGTCAGATATTTGATTCCCAAATCCCAGGCGACCTCACACATTTTTTCAACATTTTTGCTGCCCTGAGCATGGCCGTAATTTCTCGGCATGAACCGCTTTTTCGCCCAGCGCCCGTTGCCGTCAAGAATGATCGCCACATGCTCCGGCACATTTAACAGCTTTCCATCAATTTCTTTTTCCATGACTTAATAAAACCTCCCACACATCCTTTTTTACTGCAAACAAAGGGCTGCCGCCGCTTTTTCCCGGCAGCAGCCCCTAATCTTAAGGATACTGTTTTATACTGTCATAATTTCCTTTGTCTTTACTTCCACTGCTTTTTCAACCTTTTCGACATATTTATCCGTCAGCTTCTGGATCGCATCTTCAAGGTCCGCATAATCATCCTCGGAAATCTCCTTGGCCTTATTCATCTTCTTAAAAGCATCATTGGCATCGCGGCGGATATTGCGGACAGCCACCTTGGCAGCCTCACCCTTCTTCTTGACATCCTTTGCAAGCTCCTTTCTGCGCTCCTCTGTCAGCTCCGGAAATACCAGGCGGATAGACTTGCCGTCATTGGTCGGTGTGATGCCAATATCGGATGCAAGAATTGCTTTCTCGATGTCTTTGATCAGTTTTGTCTCCCACGGCTGGATCACAATCATCCGCGCTTCAGGTACGGAGATATTTCCAACCTGCTGGATCGGCGTCGGAGCACCATAATAGTCCACAACAAGCTTATCAAGTACATGGGGATTTGCACGGCCGGCGCGGATGGAGACATACTCTCTCTCAAGGCTTTCCAGCGTCTTTGTCATTTTAGACTCATAAGGTTTAATTCTTTCATCCATAATAAAATCCTCCTAAATTAGTCAACGGTCACATATGTCCCGTTAAATTCATCGCTCAGAGCTTTCACAATACTGTCCTGACCGTTCAGGCCAAAAACAACCATCGGCATCTTATTCTCCATACACATGATCGTCGACGTAAGATCGACCACCTGAAGCCTGCGGTCCACAACCTCCTGGATACTGATCCGGTCAAACTTCTTTGCATTGGGGTTTGTCTTGGGATCGCTGTCATATACGCCGTCCACAGCCTTCGCCAGCAAAATCGCGTCGGCATCAATCTCAATGGCCCGCAGCGTCGTCCCTGTATCTGTGGAAAAATAAGGATGGCCTGTTCCGCCGGCAAAAAAGACAATCTTTCCGCTCTCAAGCGCCTCGACAGCCGCATCCTTTGAAAACAGTGCCGTAAAGGAACCGCACAAAAACGGGGTAAATACTTCCGTTTTCATTCCCAGCGTGCGAAAAATCTCAGAGACATAGATGCAGTTCATCACCGTTCCAAGCATACCGATCTGATCCGATTTCGTGCGCTCGATGATCTTACTGCTGTTGCGTCCTCTCCAGAAATTTCCTCCGCCAATCACGATCGCGATCTCCATACCTTTATCATTCAACTGCTTTACCTGGCGCGCCACAGCAAGGCAGGTCTCCTCATCAAAACCAAAGCCCTTATCTCCTGAAAGCGCCTCGCCGCTTAATTTCAGCAAAATCCGTTTTAATTTTACCATCTCATACACCTCACTACTAATCTACCATAAAATGTGCCGGATTTCAATCTCCGGAATACAAAATCATCGCCGCCGCGCTGTGCCGCCATCGCAATATTCAAGGCAGCGGCCGCGCCGAAGCTGCGATATGCAATATGGCCGCGCTACCGGTATCTTCGCCTGGGCATATGTATGCGGTAAAAGAGCATTGCCAGCAAAAATCCGATCAAAAGCCCTGAAAAATGAGCGACATTATCCACGCCGCTGCTGCGCATTCCCTGATACAGCGTAAATAAAATAAACATTCCAATCTGAAAGAAGCTTAAATCCTCCAGGCGTCCGTGATTTTTAATGACAAGATACAAAATACCGCCGGCCACACCAAAAATCGCGCCGCTGGCCCCGGCAGACACGACATTTTCTTTCAGCGTCATATTGACCATAAAGGAGACAAAGCCTGAACCGACGGCACACAGCGCATAAAAAATAAGATATTTGATCTTTCCAAGCGCCCTCTCCAGGTTATCGCCGATAAATGCCAGCACGATCATATTGCTGATCAGATGTTCAAATCCAAAATGCAAAAAGGCGCTTGTAAACAGCCGGTAATACTCATGCTTATACACGATCAGCGGCCAGTAGGACGCACCCCACCGGATCATCAGCCCCGTGTCATTGGTTGAGCCGATGATTTCGATAATAAAAAAAATGATGACATTCACCGCAATAATGATCGTATTGACCGGCGACATACGGCTCACCGGGCGGTAGCCTCGGTAGCTTCCATACCCTCCCCCATAGCCCTGAGGGCGAAATCGATACATCAGCACAGGCACACCTCCTTCCGATTATATTTTCTTATATTTTCAAAAAATCAAAGGCGTGTCCCGGCTCAGCCTGAAGAAAATGCATCAGCATATAGGCACACATGATCGCAACATTTTCTTCCTTTAATATACGGCGCACCTCCGCTTTATCCGCCAAGACGATCTCGATCTCCTCATTTTCCTCCTGCCCGGCTTTGGACACGGTACCGCTGGCATAGCCGTAAATCGTACCGCAGGACTCGTCGGTCATGCCAATGGTCGTAAAAAATGGCTTGCAGTACATCTCCGGCGCATCTGCCGGTGTAAAGTCAAGTCCGGTCTCTTCCTTCAGTTCCCGGATGCCGGCTTCCTTAAAGGTCTCGCCCTCATCCACCAGTCCGGCCGGAAATTCATAAATATAATCGTCCAGCGGGCAGCGGTACTGACGAATCAGAACGACCCGGTCTAGTGCTTCCCCGTAAAGACTGTAAATAATCACCCCGTCAGCGTTATTTTTACGGGTTTTAAGCTTGAGCTGTTTTGTCGATTTTGCCCGGGAGGACACATAATAGGGACTGTGCTTCCCGTTTTCGCTGACCATATCCAGTTCATACAAATTCAAAAATTTCGTTGATGTCAGTTTTTTAACATCATTGACCCGGCGCTTCACGGCCGTCACATCCTTCCTAATCAATCGGTTCAAAGTGCGGTCTTCGCCCTTCAAACCAGGTAATATATTTAAATCCCGCATCCTTTAGCAGCTCCTGCCCAAGCTTTGAAATACTGCCGGCCTGGACAGCCACATGGGCATCGGAGCCCACCGTAATGATCTCGCCGCCGCATTCCCGGTACAGCTTTAAAAGCCCAAGCCCCGGCATCGGACTTCCGCTGCCTCTTGCAATACCCGAAAGGTTCAGCTCGATCCCCCGTCCGGTCTGAGCCAGCAGCTTAAAAAGCCGGCGAAACTGAGGAAAAAATATCCGCATATCCGGCTCCTGTTTCGTCTGCTCATATATATACCGCGACGGATAGGTGACATGGCCGCAGACATCAAAATCATAATTTTTTGCCAGCTCCATCAGCCAGTCAATATAATGGGCATAAAAGCTCTGACAATCCATATGAGCATAGTCACAATAATAAATATCCAGGTCATTGTCAATGTTATGAATCGAACCGATAATAAAATCCAGCGTATAGCGCTTAAGAAATGCCCGGGCCTGGGACGGATTGATCTGGGGCTGTCCCAGCTCGATCCCCACATGCACTTTCAGCCGTCCTTCATAGCGGGCCTTCAGCTCATTCATTTTTTCATACCATGCCTCACAGTCAAAGGCTGAGCTGTACGGCCGGTCTGAATAAATATCCATATGATCCGTCAGCGCGATTTCCGACAAGCCCCGGGCAATGGCCTGCTCACATACATCCTCCGGCACAGCCCGGCTGTCAAAGGAAAAATGGGTATGCAGATGATCATCTGTTAAAAACATCTCTTATCCTCCTGCCGCCTGCGGCTTTTTTGTCTTTCATTTTACGGTCTGCTTTAATCTTGCGCAATTACTGTCTGCGGCTTCCTTTTTTCTTCTGCGCTTCCTCCTGAAGCTCCTTCGGCAATTCCGAAAAGGGTACCGGGTCAAAGAACAGCGGCTGGCGTTTGACATAATAGATAATCATCAAAATAATAAATACAAAACGCCACAGCACCTGACTAAATGTATTCCAGACAGCCGTCATTCCAAACGGAGCCACCAGCATCAGCGCACAGAAATCATAGATCAGTTCCAGCGCAAAGGCGCCCATAATGGCAAACCACGCATACTTATGTAATTTAAAGCTTCCCATAAAGGTCAGCACACAGCAGGCAAGGATCGCCAGATTATAGATCACCGATATAGCATCCAGGGTCTCCGGATGCAAAAACATATCGATCGTCGCCCAGAGCGCCAGAAGAATATTAACCGGTGTCAGTACCAGATAATAAAACCTGTGAAACTTCATCGGCGTAATCTCAATCACATAATATCTTCGGAAAAATCGTTTCATAATCTGTCCTTTCATTTTATATTTGAATCCATTATAACAACAGCCCTTCTATAAATCCACCTGTTTTTTCATTCTAATTGCAGATGGCAGCCTCCATTCCGCTTACGGCGGCCCCGGACAAAGAGTTCCTCCCATTAAACTTAAGCGCTAAGCGCAGCCGCTTCAGCGACAATTTTCTCGCGCGTGCGCATCCAAAATCCAAACGGAGCTTTTTCCCAGGCGGAGCTTTTTTATTGCATCGGAACACAGTGTCTTGTTCAATAAAAAACCGGCGCACCGGCATCCTGGAAACGTTCGCTGATATTTCCATGGGCCGGTGCACCGGTCTTTAAACATTGTCCTGTTTTATGAAATATATCCCATCGGGTCTCCGGGCACGCCGCTTTCCCAGACCTCAACGTGAAGATGGGGGCCTGTGGAATATCCGGTGCTGCCTACGGCTGCGATGGTATCGCCCTGGCTGACTTTATCGCCCACAGAGGCATAAATTGCCGAGCAGTGCTGATAAAGTGTGGAAATGCCATTGCCATGGCTGATGACGATATAATTTCCTCTGGCGACATTATAATCTACGGTGACAACGGTTCCCCCGTCTGCTGCATAAATAGCGGACCCTGCGCCCGCAGCAATGTCCACGCCCTTATGGTTGGAGGATGCGCCTGCCGTCGGAGATGTCCGTCCGCCAAAGCCGGAGGAAATATAACCGCCGGCACATGGCCAGATGTATGTACCTGTGGCCGCACCCGCAGTGCTTGTCCCGGAGGAGGCGCCGGAATTGCTGCTTCCCGTATCGGCGCTGCTATCGGCCGCAGTGCTTCCCGTATCGGCGCTGCTATCGGCCGTGCTGTTTCCTGTATCAGCACTGCTATCGGCTGTGCTGTTTCCTGTATCGGCGCTGCTATCTGTCGTTGTGCTTCCCGTATCGGCACTGCCATCGGCCGTACTGTTTCCCGTATTGGCACTGCTATCCGACGCCGTGTTTCCTGCATCAGCGCTGCCATCGGAATTTGCTCCGGCATCTGCTGCATTATCCGAAGCATTTGCGTCCAAATCAGCGGTATCATCTGCCGCTTCGCTCTTGCCGTCACTCTCCGGGGTCTGTGCGGTTTCCTCAGCATTTTGAGCATTTTGAGTATCTTGAGTATTCTGGGCTTCCTGCTGCGCCTTTAAGGCTGCCTGACGGTCAAGCTCCTCCTGATATTCGATCGCTGCGATGATCTTATTCTGATCCTCGATCTGCTGCTGTGTGGAATAAATACTGTCGTAGGCCGCCCCGATGTCGCCGTCAATCGCGCCCAGTTCCGACTGCTTCGCTTCCATGATCATCTCCAGCTCTTCCTGACGGCTCTCCTCCTCGGTCTTTAAATCCTCAAGCTGGGCTTTCTGATCTTCAAGCTGAGCCTCAAGCGTCTCAATCTGCTTTGTTGTCTCATTAAGCTCGGTCAGCAGCTTATTATCATAGTCCGATATTTTGGATATATATTC
>CASFBR010000134.1 GCA_949292795.1 uncultured Eubacteriales bacterium | reverse complement strand
ATGTTTGAGCGTTATATCCGGGCCTATAAAAATCCGGATGATCTTTTGTGGATGGCGGAGCTGATCCAAAGCTATATTACGCGCCGCGCCCTGCCGTCCGGCAGCAGTGAGGACCCGGTAGAGGAAGTGACACGATATGTCCATGAACATATCAGCCAGGATATAAAGCGCAGCGATCTGGCAGAGCATGTGCATTTAAATATCGATTATCTCTCGAGGATTTTTAAGCGGGAAAAAGGCGTTACACTCAACGATTATATTATTCTGGAGAAAATGAACGTTGCTAAAAATCTGCTGACCACAACCTGGCTTCCGGTGAGCTTGATTGCCGTAAAGGTCGGTTACAGTAATTTTTCATATTTTTCAAAAATTTATAAAAAGGTTCACGGCTGCACCCCGGCGTCGGAGCGCAGTTTAGGCGATACCAGACAGTAATCTGTACTTTTTTGACCTCCGAAACGGGCGGCGTAATGCCAGAGCTTCGGAGGTCGTTATTTTTTCAGCGATAAGTCGTTATTTTTGCAATGCCTATAAGAAAAAGTCGCTATTGTAATGGATAAGGTCGGTGATTTTGTAGCATTAAAATGCGGGAAACATTAAAATAAATGTATCGTTTTTAAATCGGCGAAACAAAAAAGGAGGATGACTATGAAACTGAAAAAATGTATGGCACTCGGTCTTGCGGCCGTGATGACGGCCTCATTTGTATTGGGATGCGGCGGCGGTTCCGGCGATGAAACACAGGCTCCGGCAGGAGACGGCGCGTCCGCAGCCTCGGACGCTTCGGGGGATGCATCGGCAGATGGCGGAAGCGGTGATCTGTCCGAATATTTCCATTCCAAAGATCACTATACATTAAAGGTGATGGCTTTTGGCGATGCGGATACCGACATGCTTGAGAAGATTTCCGCGGCACTCAGCGAGATTACAGAGGAAAAGCTTAACTGCGATGTAGAACTGACCCGGATCGGCTTTGCGTCCTATATGCAGCAGTTAAATCTCATGCTTTCTTCCGGCGACGAGCTTGACCTGTTTGTACCGATGGCAGATGCGACGGATTATGTGACTGCCGGGCAGATTCAGCCGGTAGGCGAGCTTCTTGAAAAGTTTGCTCCGAATCTGTACAATTCCCTTGATGAGCGCGACTGGGCGCCTCAGACATTTGTCGGCGAGATTTACGGACTTCCGGTAAATTCTGAAAAAGCCAGCGTGCTTGGCTTTGGTATGCGTAAAGATGTATGTGACGAGCTTGGCATTGATTATGAAAATATCGGTTCTATGGACGAGCTTCACGATATTCTTGTTCAGGTAAAGGAAGCGCATCCGGAGATGTATCCGATCGTTTCCAATGCGGGAAGTATGTTTGGTTCAGATGTATTCCGTATTGGACAGGATAGCTGCGGTGATACATATAATCTTGCTGTGCTTGAGGATCCTTTTGACGAGGAAGCAAAGGTTGTCAGCCTGTATGAGACAGACCTGTTCAGAGAGACATGTGAGCGGATGTACCAGTGGAGCCAGGAGGGACTGATCATGCCAGACGCCTCCACAAATACAGATGGCTGCAATACACTAATGGCTGCCGGAAAGGCGTTTGGCTATTTCCAGCATATGAAGCCCGGCTGGGAAAGAGAGCAGACGACAAGCAACGGCGGTGTGGAAACTGTTGCATGGAGATATGGAATCCCGACCTATAACGGAGGCTCGATGGCGTGGTTTGTGCCGACGGCATCCGGCGACCCGGAACGGGCGGTTGCGTTCTTTGATCTGATGTACAGCGATCCGACCGTTGCGAACCTTGTGATTAATGGTATTGAGGGCGAAACCTATGTGGTTGTGGATGAAGAGCAGGGTATTATCAATTATCCCGAAGGAAAGGATGCCACAACGGTTGGTTACAGCCGCCAGGCATGGGCATGGCCAAACCAGCAGATCGGTTATTTCTGGGAGGGCGACGACCTGACGCTCTGGGATCAGTATAAGGAATTTCATGAAAGCTCCCAGACGCCGGTGTCCTATGGCTTTAAATTCGATTCAACAATGGTCATGAATCAGATCACCGCATGCAACAATGTTCTTGAAAAGTATGTTCCGGCGCTGCTTTGCGGCTCCCTTGATCCGGATGAAACGATCCCTGTGTTAAACGAGGAGATGAAGGCTGCAGGCATCGATGATATTGTGGCGGAAAAGCAGGCTCAGCTTGACGAGTATCTTGCGGCAAATTCCGGGAATTAAGCCGAATAATGTTTGAGAGATAAAGTGATAAAGTCTTTGAGAGCGATAAAGTCTTTGAAACACGGAGACTTTTGAGACAGTCTTTCAAGACATATTGAGGCATAAAGTCTTTGGACCATAAAGATTTTTGAAATATATATAAAAGCGCATCCGCACAAGGGTGCGCTTTTATAAGAAAGGGAGGTTTTGCCAGATGAAATCCAAAAGCTTTGCCAGGCGGCATAAACGCTATGTTCCGCTGTATTTAATGATGATCCCAGGCCTGCTGTATCTGATTATTAATAACTATATCCCTATGGCCGGTCTGGTCATCGCTTTTAAACAGGTCAACTTTCGCAAGGGCATCCTTGCAAGTCCATGGGTCGGCGTAAGTAATTTTGAATATCTGTTTACATCCAAAGAGGCGTTTACGATCACGAGAAATACAATTTTGTATAACCTTGTGTTTATTATCCTTGGAACGGCTGTGGCGATCTTTATCGCGATTTTGCTCAATGAGCTTCGGGGAAAATTCAGCAAAAAATTTTACCAGACTGTGATCCTTGTGCCCTATCTGATCTCCATGGTCGTGGTGAGCTATCTTGTCAATGCGCTGCTGGCGACAGAGACCGGGTTTATCAATCAGACGATCATCGGGGCGCTGGGGGGCGAGCCGGTGAGCTGGTATTCGGAGCCGAAATACTGGCCGTTTATTTTAGTTATTGTGAATCTGTGGAAACAGTTTGGCTATCAGTCGATCATCTATTATGCGACGGTGGTGGGACTGGATTCCGGGCTTTATGAAGCGGCAGCCATTGACGGCGCGAGCCGGTGGCAGCGGATTGTTCATGTGACTCTTCCGGGGCTGCGTCCGACGATTATTACACTGACACTGATGTCGGTGGGCCGTATTTTTTATTCGGATTTCGGCCTCTTCTATCAGGTGCCGATGAACTCCGGCCCGCTGTTTGATGTGACCAACACGATCGATACTTATGTGTACCGCGGCCTGATGCAGAGCAATAACATCGGTATGTCCTCGGCCGCCGGATTTTATCAGTCCATTGTGGGATGTATTGTCGTGCTTCTGGCGAACTTTACTGTGCGTAAGATCAGTAAAGAGGATGCATTATTTTAAAGGAGGAGCCGCAACATGGTTGAAAAAAGTAAAACCTTTCAAATCATTGGTCATTTTGTGATGATCCTGCTGTGTGTGTTTTGTCTGTTCCCGTTCCTTTTGCTGATCGTTTCATCGTTTACGGATGAGCAGGTTCTTATCCGTGAAGGCTATTCCATTGTCCCAAGAGCGTTCAGTCTGGATGCATATGAATATATATTTGCCAATGCGGAGACGATCTTTCGGGCATACGGAACAACGATCATGGTGACAGTTATAGGAACCGTAGCGAATCTTTTGCTTACAACGCTGTTTGCCTATCCGCTGTCCAGAAAGGATCTGCCGCACAGAAATGTCTGGTCGTTTATCGTATTTTTTACAATGCTCTTTAACGGCGGTCTTGTGCCGACGTATATTATGTGGACGCAGTATTTCCATATCCGCAATACCTACGCGGCATTGATTGTTCCGACATTAATGATGGGCGCTTTTTATGTTATTATGATGCGTACGAATCTGTCTCAGAATATTCCCGAAGAAGTGCTGGAGGCTGCCCGCATTGACGGCGCCGGGGAATGGAAAATCCTTGTGAAGGTCGTGCTTCCCATGTCGCTTCCAATCATTGCAACACTGATGCTTCTCGTGGGCCTGTCCTACTGGAACGACTGGATGAACGGACTTTATTATCTGACACAGAAGAAGTATTATACGATCCAGGTGCTTTTAAATAACATGCTCCAGGATTTACAGGTATTGTTGACAAATTCATCGGCGGCATCTAACGTGGATATGTCCTCCATGCCGTCCACAAGTATTAAAATGGCTATTGCAGTTGTGGGCGCAGTGCCGATTCTTGTAATCTATCCGTTTTTTCAGAGATATTTTGTCAAGGGTATTACAATCGGCGCGGTGAAGGGGTGATGGCGATGCGGGAATATTATAAGGTTACGGAATTGGAGAAAAATGTATTTCGGCTATACAGTGATGAAGGGGTTCACAGTGATCTGTTTGTCGGACAGGATAAAGCGCTGCTTTTGGATACGGGCTACGGTTTTGGAGACTTGCATGCAGCAGTCAAAGGAATTACCGGAAACAGCAAGTCTTTGATGATTGTGAACAGTCATGCGCATATTGATCATGCAAGCGGAAATTTTCAATTTGATGAAGGAATTTTTCTGCATCCGAAAGATTGGGAGCTATATGAGCGGATTACTTCTGCAGAAAAACGCCGCTATAATGTGGAACAGGGACGCCGGACACCTAAATTTCAGGATGGAGAAGAAGGGGTTCATAACATTCTTCCACAGGATTTTGATGAGGAACGGTATATTTATGGAAGAAATGACCGCTTAATTCCCGTAAAAGAAGGCGATACCTTTGATCTTGGCGGGATTAATCTGACTGTTGTTGAAACGCCGGGACATACCAAAGGGAGCATTTCTCTGATTTATGAACAGAAAAAATGGCTGTTTGCCGGAGATGCTATGAATATGTTTATGCTTCTTTTTGAAGAGGAGTCTACGAATTTATCGGAATATATTCACACACTTAAAAAGGCAGAAGCACTGCGTTTGGAAAAACTGGTCATCTCTCATTATAGTAAAATCCTGGACATGTCGGTATTGGATTATTTTCTTGATTGCGCGTTAAATCTGGATTATGACCAGGGAATCCCATTTGAAGCCAGTATTGGCAGAGGATATAATGCAAGGATATGTGCGCCAGGGAAAAAGCCGGATTGTTTTTATACAACAAATCCTGAAAAACCGCTCATCGTTATTTGTAAGGAAAAGATCGATATTTAAAAAGGAGCATAATCAATGAGTAAATTTGGACGTTCTTTAGTGAAAGGGTTCCTTCATGCCCAGGGAACAAAAATTGTCAATGGCGACGGGCAGGAAATTATTTTACAGGGGTTTGGCTGCGGCAACTGGACGAACCCGGAAGGCTTTATGGTAGGCGCTCCGACCGATATTCAGCTAAAGGGAGATATTTTTTCACCCCGCCTTATCCCGCCCCGCCGTTTTGACCGCAGACGCACATTTGATCTGGTGCTTCGCGAGCTGTGCGGTACACAGTATGCAAAGGATTTCTGGCCGAAATGGTATAGAAACCACCTTTCGGAAGCAGATATTAAAGCCATGGCCGAGGTGGGGCTTAACAGTGTACGGCTGCCTATTAATGCTATGACCCTTTTAGAGGAGGAGCCTGGTCTGAACTGGATCGAAGATGGCTTTTTGATGCTGGATGATGTGATTGACTGGTGTGAAAAATATGGCATTTATGCGATCCTTGATCTCCATGGGGCTCCCGGAGGACAGTCGGCGACCGCCTGCGACGGCGGCCTGGATAATATCCCCCATCTGTTTATTGATGATGAGAGCTGGGAGCGGGCGCTTTGCCTGTGGGAAAAGCTGGCAGAGCGATATAAGGATCGCTGGATCGTCGGCGGCTATGATCTGCTTAATGAACCGGTGAGCCTGCCGAATCACAGGTATTGCGTGCCGAAGCTGGCGCAGTTTTATGACGAGGCCATTGCCCGCATTCGGAAAATTGATAAAAACCATATGTTTACCCTTGAGGGAAGCTGCTTTTCAAGAAGCAATGAAATTTTTGATCATGATTTTGATCCGGAATGTCACAACTGGTGTATGCATGTACATATTTACGGGCCGTCACCGGAAAAGAAGGTGCTCTATCCGTATCTGCTTAAGTGTATGGATTTAAATATTCCCATCTGGATCGGCGAAGGCGGGGCGGATGCGATCAATAATGCCGTATTTTATCAGATTGCTTCGGAATACGGGATCGGTTTTTGCCTGTGGGCCTGGAAGGTTGCAGAGGACAAGTTTGGAAAAACCAATTCAGTGCGTTACAGACTGCCGAAGGACTGGGAGCGTGTGCGCCGTTATTGTGCCGGAGGTCCCAAGCCTTCGTATGAGAGCAGTCAGAAGATTTTTGATGAGCTGCTTGAAAACATTAAGTATGAGCACTGCATCCATAATAAAGATTTTATCCGCCAGACACGGCGGATTCCTCCGATCGATCTTCCGGCCGTAGGCTATGACGGCGGCGCAGAAAGCTTTAAAGGCCGGTGGGATTATGGAAATCTGCTGGATTACCGTCTGGAAGATCATATGAAGATGCCGTGGGTTCCGGGTCTTGAGGAGCCGCGCCCCGGGTTTGATATGTATGAGGACGAAAATATCCAGCCGCCCTTTAATCCGCTGGAATCGCTGATGCTGGAGCTTTCAGAGGGCGAATATGCCGAATATACCTTCCATGAAGTATATCCCGGCTGCCAGGTGCGCTTTACGGCAATGTCCCGGGATGGCGGATCGGCTGAGATTTATGTAAATGGCGTGTTATCCGGCGTTATGCATCCGGACGTGTCCTTAAGCGAGACAAAGGAAACATTTGAACTTCCGGCCGGGGATGAATGTGTGATAAGAATTGCCGGAAGCCGCGGACATGTCACTTTAAAAACAGTGTGTGTCAAATGAAATAAAATGGCGGTGATATGGACATAGACCATATCACCCGCATATCCGGCTGCACAGGGAATCAGAGCTCTGCGCAGCCGTTTCCGTATCCCTGCTTCCCGGGAGCTTTTGTATGGCCGTCAGGAAGCAGGCCCGAGACGTGTGATCGTCAGCGTTGTATTTCCATAGGTAAAATTGCTGCCCTGTGCGCGTACCGCAACAGTTGAAGGTACTGTCGACACGGTGACAGGCAGTGAGAAGGAGACATTAAATACATCATTTGCAGATGCCAGGGTACATTGTGCGGCACTGCCTGCAACGGGAGAATTATCTAATAAGAAAGTAAAGCTTACAGACAGAGGAAAAACCGCATTGCCCAGAGGCGCCACAGAACCATTAAAGGCCAGATGATAAACGCCGGGGGTTTGGATCGTGAAGGTGTCGCTGCTGTCGCTGTGGGCTATGGAAGTGCCTAAAGACAGCGCATTCCGGTCAAAGACGAGATTTTGGCCATTTGTACCGGGGGATGGCGGAGTCGAATAGGCGGACAGCAGCTCTGCCGGGGCGGCCGTTCCGGTAGCGCCGGTGGGGCCGGTGGAACCGGTACTTCCGGAGGGGCCAGTAGAACCGGCCGGCCCCGTTGGTCCGGTAGCCCCGGTAGGCCCCGTTGGGCCAGTAGCGCCGGTGGGGCCCGTCACTCCAGTAGGGCCGGTTACGCCTGTTGGCCCGGCTGTGCCAGTAGCGCCGGTAGGGCCCGTCGCTCCAGTAGGGCCCGTCGTTCCGGAGGGCCCGGTGGGGCCCGTCACTCCAGTAGGGCCAGTAACACCGGTAGGTCCAGTGGCCCCCGTTGGCCCGGTTGCCCCAGCTGGCCCGGCAGGGCCGCGGCGGCCGCGCATACAGCTGCATCCCGAGGGCTCCGGACAGGAAGAACATCCCGGGATCGATATGGTTGTATTTCGTTGATTTTCATTGTCCGAAGAATTTATAAAATACATAAAAACCTCCTTTCAGGGGTGGAAAGCGGTCATGTCAATACACCAAATTATGATGAAGCTTTCAATAGTTATTTTATGCCGATGTATATGAAGCGTTAATGGCAGTGAAAATGGCCTGGCAATGTCTCAGTCGTGATGAGCAGATCGATAGCTCTGAAAGAATGCTTCATTAAATGCATATTCCGGTGTGTCAGTATGCCAGCGGCCGGACATTTTATGATATTGAAATGCGGTTTGGGGGTCGCCTGCGAAAAAATAGCAGACACATAGCTGGACACATGGATAGTAGCCATATTTTTCACGATCGGTAAATCCTCCGTTTTCAGGATGCTCCTGGCAATGGAGCGCGAGGGTATACCAGTAGATCGCCTGCGGATAACGCTTCTGTATTTTAAACAGATCACCGAGACTGCACAGCGTTTCTGCTCTCGGAAGATCGAAGGAGAAGCTTTTAAAAAGCGCATCCATGGCGTCCTCTGTGCGGCCCAGTGATATAAGCGCATCAGATAGATTTTTGCAGGCCTCAATCCGGTTCTCGGTCCAGGCTCCGGCATCTTCAATAACTTTGACAAATTGAGAACAGGCATCCTCTGTACGCCCGGCAGCCGCAAGCTCTCTGGCATAATACAGCGTGTCTCTCGCGGACAGTACGCTGCCTTGCCTCAGGGCTTTTTCATAGATTTTCAGATTCCGCTGTGTGTGAAAGTGGCCGGCGGGCGGCCGGTGCTCGATGACGATATTGGAATAGATGATATTTCCGGAGGGTGCGATACATTCATGGACAGCGCCCTGCCATAAAAAACCACCCTGACGGCGGATGAGCCGTTCGCGGTAATAGAAAAAGGACGGTGACTGTCCACTGTCAAAGCCAGTGGCGTATTGGAGCATGACAATGTCGGTGCGGGGCGGAAGGGTACGCTTTAAATCCTGTAATTTTTTCAGATTGTCCGGCGTTATGACATCATCTGCATCCAGCCACATACAATATTGCATGGAAGCTTTTGAAAATGAAAAATTTCTGGCATCGGAAAAATTGTCATTCCAGGGGAAATCAAAAATATGAGAAGTAAATTTGCGGGCGACCGCTTTAGTGCGGTCGGACGAACCAGTATCTGCGATGATGATCTCATCCACCGCCGGAGCAATGGCGCTTAAGCAGCGCGCTAAAATAGCAGCTTCGTTTTTTACGATCATACAAAGACTGATAGTGATCATAGAAACCTCGGTGTTGTTTTTGCTTATATTATATGTGTCCGGCGGCCTGGTTGCCGCCATATGTGCAAGCATTTCGTCTGCCCGGAAGTCAGCAGAGGTGTGCACGATTATCTGGCGTATATTTCCCGTCAAAATCTCCATAATGAATATAAAAATGCAATCCATATAAAAAACAAGGAGGCGCACTGCTTTATGGAAAATGACAAAGAGATGTTTGTGAAACGGGAACTGCTGAATGTGCAAAAATGTGGGATCATCGGCTGCGGAGCCGTGGGCGCGACAACGGCTCACACACTTTTAGGAAGCGGGCTGTTCAGTGAAATCGTCCTCATTGATGTCAACCGAAAAAAGGCGGAGGGCGAGGCAATGGACATTGGACATGGCGCGCCGTTTGTCAAGCCGGTCAATATTTACGCCGGAGATTACAGCGATCTTCGGGATGCGTATCTGGTTATTATCACAGCGGGGGCGAATCAGATGCCCGGGGAGACCCGTATCGATCTGGCAGAGAAGAATGTTAAAATTTTTCAAAGTATTATCCCGCAGATTACAGCGTATAACCGGGCGTGTATTTTGCTGATCGTATCGAATCCTGTGGATATTCTGACCTATGTAGCCTTAAAGCTTTCCGGTTTTGAGCCGGGGCGGGTCATCGGCAGCGGGACGGTGCTGGACACAGGTCGTTTTAAATATCTTCTCGGGGAGCACTTAGGGGTGGACAGCCGCAACGTCCATGCGCTGATCATTGGGGAACACGGGGACAGCGAGGTGGCCGTGTATTCCAGCGCAAACATTTCCGGTGTGGATTTGGATGAATTTTGCCGTACATGCCATAAATGTACAGATCACGAAAGTATGCACCGCATTTATGAAGAGGTTAAAAACAGCGCCTATGCGATCATCGAGCGCAAGGGCGCGACCTTTTATGCCATAGCGCGGGTCGTAAAGCGGATCGCTCAGGCGCTGATCCGGGATGAGCACGCGATTTTGACCGTATCCAGCCTTGTGGATGGGCATTATGGGATCAGCGGCGTGTGTCTTGGCCTGCCGTCAGTGGTGGGAAGAAATGGCGTTGAACAGATCATCGATACGCCTTTGGATGAAGATGAGCTTACACTTCTGACCGATTCGGCAAAAAAACTGAGAGAGGTTTTGGATGGGCTAAATATCCACAATTTATCCACAAAAGGTGTATAACTATGCACAAAATGTCATATTTTTGTGTCGTTTTTTGTGGACAAGCTGTGGAAAAGACGAATTATTTAAAAAATGACAAAAAAAGATATACATTCGGTTAAAAAATCGATATAAAAAACCGTACTAAAAATAGTAAAATAGGTACAAATGATAAATCCGGATTTTTAAGCTCGTTTTTGTACTGCGGCGCAGTCTCCGGGCTTTTATAAAATGTCCGGTATAAGAAAGGGTGTAAGAAAGAAATGAAAGAACTGACCACAGAAATCGTAGTCGTTGCCGGCGGTCCTGCCGGACTTTCCGCCGCCGTTCAGGCAGCAGAGGACGGAGCACAGGTCATTGTCCTTGAGAAAGCCGCAACATGCGGCGGTGCAGCCAACATGGGTATGGGCCCTCTGGCAATCGGTACAAAATATCAGAAAAACCAGATGTATGATATTTCCGTAGAAAAAGCATTTAATATGTTTATGGAATATACACATTACATGGTGGATGCCCGTCTTGTAAAGAGATATTTCGCACAGTCTGCGGAAACAATCGAATGGCTTGAGGATATGGGCGTTGAATTTGAAGGCGCTTTCCGCTATTTCCCGAAGGCTGAGCCGACATGGCATATCGTTAAGACCGATCAGGGCATTGGACCGAGAGCCGCATCGTTTATGAACCGTAAGTTATATGAGCGTGCCCTGGAGCTTGGCGTTGAGGTGCTTACAGAAACTCCCGCAAAGAAGATCATTATGGAAGACGGCAAGGTAGCCGGTGTTTTAGCAACCGATAAAAACGGCGAAGAAATCAAGATCAACTGCAAGGCAGCAGTTATCGCTACCGGCGGCGCCGGCGCAAATCCTGAGATGATCAAGCAGGAAACAGGCTTTGACTTTGGCGTAAATATGTTCAACTTTGCGATTCCTGGTATTACCGGCGACGGTATGCGTATGGCATGGGAAGCCGGCGCTGCAAAATCTCAGGTTCGTATTGAGATGGCTGCAAGCGTTGAAGGCTGCGACAGCCTGCCTCAGAGCGTTCCAAACGTATTCTCCCAGCCAAACCTTCTTGTAAACAGACACGGAAAACGTTTTATGAACGAGGATCATATGCAGAATACAACTTACCTGAGCAATGCAGTTTCCAAACAGAAGGACTGCATCGGCTTTTCGATCGTTGATTCCTCTATCGTAAAATATTATATTAAGAACGGCGTGGATGTAATCAGTCTTGTTCGTACCAATCCGGACGTTTCCGACTTCAAGGAAGGCATTCAGATGGCAATCGATAACGGAAGCCAGTGCTTCTTCGTGGCAGACACAATCGAGGAGCTGGCAGAAAAAGCCGGAATCGATGTAGACAATCTTCTGGATACTATTGATGAGTACAATGACTACTGCGATTCCACTGATGAGGAATTTTTCAAGCCCCGCAAATATATGCGTCCGATTGTAAAGGCGCCTTTCTACTGCGCTCAGATTCGTCCCGGCGGATACGGCACTGTGGGCGGTATCAAGATCAACGAGAACTGTGAAGCAATCGATAAGGATTTTGAGCCGGTACCTGGCCTTTATGCAGCTGGTGCAGATTCCTGCGCTCTTTATGATGACAGCTATATGTTCCTTCTACCTGGTAACTCCATGGGTTATGCCGTAAATACAGGACGTATTGCCGGTATGACTGCCGCAGAATATGTTCAGGAACAGGACTGACAGTCGTGTACAGATGCAGTCACAGCCATGTCGCTGACTGATCTAAATGGGACTGCCTGATCGAAATTTTAAAGCTCCCGGAGCGATCTGTGGACGGTTGTGCCGTCCCCGGTCATTCCGGGGGTTTTTTTTCGCCCATATTTAAGCTATAATAGTGTGTGAAAGAAAGATTGGGTGAACGCATGATAGAGTTTGAATTTCGGATCGGGAAAAGTGAACATGTGCATACACATTTAGATATAGAGCTGTTTTATGTGCTGGATGGACGGGTGGAGTTTACTCTGGAAGATAAAACATATATGATGGAAGCCGAGGACTTTTTGATGGTCAATTCCGGACGCCGCCATGCCTATGATGGAAGCCGGGATGCGCTTATAGGCTGCTTTCATATTTCTTATGATGAGCTGTCACGGCTGTTGAAGCAGAACCTTATTCTGTTCTGGTGCAATTCCACAGTGGAGGATGGGGAGCTGTATGAGGAAGTCCGCGAGATCATTAAAAAGATTATAAATCAGCATTACTATCATTCCGGGGAAGACCTGATCTACCTGTACAGCCTGTATTATGAACTGCTTCATGTGCTCCAGAGCAATTTCCTCCTGACGCAGGAGGATTCCAGATATAAGGGTGAGCTGCATAAGTTTGATGACCGCAAGCAAAAGATTGCCGAGTACATACGCCAGAATTATGATAAGCCGATCGGCCTTTCGGATCTGGCGGAGCATTTATATTTGTCACCGGCCTATCTGTCCAAATATATCAAAAAGCAGTTTGGCATGAGCTTTCTTGAGTATATGAACACTGTGCGGTTAGGCTATGCGCTGTCGGAGCTTCTTTATTCGGACAAGCCGGTGGTGCGCATTGCCATGGATACCGGCTTTGCCAATTCGGCGGCCTTTAATAAGGCGTTTAAGGAAAAATATCATATGACGCCTTCAGTGTACCGGAGTCAGTGGCATGGAGAGCCGGAGACGGTGTCAAAAAATGTGCGGGCTCAAAATACTCTGAAAAAACAGGTGGATGCTTATTTTGAGCGGCACCGCAATTACCCGTCGGGCCAGGTCTATGTCCAGGATATTATATTGCCGGGAAATGAGAGCGTGCCGCTTAAGCGGCACTGGCAGGTGATGATCAACGGCGGCACGGCGGCAGACCTTTTGCGTTCAGACCTTCAGGAACAGCTTTGCATGATCCGGGAACGGCTGAAAATCCGGTATATCCGGTTCTGGGATATTTATTCCGCGGAGATGCTTTTAGATCAGCCATTTGGCAAGGGCAGCTACAATTTTTCGCGCCTGGATACAGTGATCGATTTTTTGCTGAAGCATGATATTAAGCCTTATATGGAGCTTGGGATGAAGCCGAAAAAGCTCTTAAAAAACCGGCAGACACCGCTTATCCCAGGCAATGATGACCGGGGGATATTTTCTGATGATGAGACGATCCGAAGCTTCATGTCCGCGCTTATTCGTCATCTGCTGAACCGATATGGCGCTTCCGAGGTGGAGACGTGGTATTTTGAGCTGTGGAAAAGAGAATTAGAGGACAACTTCTTTCACAAGGAGGTTCCGGACAGTGAGCTGCTGCTGCGGGAGCATTTTCATATTTTTGATGTGACCGCCGCCGTGCTGCGGGAGGCGCTCCCGGGTATTCGTTTAGGCACCGGAGGCTTTTCGCTGCGTCACGGTATCGACAGCTTCCGGTTCATGATGCAGATATGGCAGGAATTTGCACAGAAACCGTCCTTTATGTCCTTTTATTGCTTTTCTTATCCGGCAGAACTGGATAAGACGGAAAAAATCCGCAGTCAGTCCATGGATAAGGATTTCCTTAAAAACTTTCTGACAGAGGTCCACAGTCTTTTAGAAGCGTATGGATGCGCTGATATACCGGTTCATGTGTCGGAATGGAACTCATCTGTCTCTAACAGAAATGTTTTTAATGACAGCTGCCAGAAGGGCGCCTATGTAATGAAAAATATCATCGACAGTGTCGGTATGGCCGATGTTCTCGGCTATTGGTGTGCATCGGATATTTTTGCCGAGTATTATGATACTGATCATTTTCTCTTTGGCGGGAGCGGCCTTGTTACAAGAGACGGGATATGTAAACCATCTTACTATGCGATGGAATTTTTAGACCGGATCGGCCACCGGCTTTACCAGCGCGGGGAAAA
>CASFBR010000133.1 GCA_949292795.1 uncultured Eubacteriales bacterium | reverse complement strand
CCGCTTTTATCGGCAGATGAGGAGATCGAGCTTGCCAAGCGTATGGAGGAGGGCGATGAGGAGGCGAAAAAGCGTCTCGCCGAGGCCAACCTGCGGCTTGTGGTAAGTATCGCCAAACGCTATGTGGGACGCGGCATGCTGTTTCTTGATCTGATCCAGGAGGGCAATCTTGGACTTATCAAGGCGGTTGAAAAGTTTGACTACCGCAAAGGCTATAAGTTCAGCACCTATGCGACCTGGTGGATACGCCAGGCGATCACCCGTGCCATTGCGGATCAGGCGCGTACCATCCGCATCCCGGTGCACATGGTGGAAAATATTAATAAGCTTGTGCGTGTACAGCGCCAGCTTTTACAGAAGCTTGGCCGTGAGCCGAATCCCGATGAAATCGCTGCGGAAATGAAGATTCCGGTGGAGCGCGTGCGGGAGATTTTAAAGATTTCCCAGGAACCGGTATCCTTAGAGACGCCTATCGGCGAGGAGGAGGACAGCCATCTCGGTGATTTTATCCAGGACGACAACGGCCCCGTGCCCTTTGATGCCACAGTGTCTTCACTGTTAAAGGAGCAGATTACAGAGGCGCTTGGAACGCTGACCGACCGCGAGCAGAAGGTGCTGCGCCTGCGCTTTGGACTGGATGACGGACGTGCCCGTACGCTTGAAGAGGTGGGCAAGGAATTTAATGTCACCCGTGAGCGCATCCGCCAGATCGAGGCGAAGGCACTGCGCAAGCTGCGCCATCCCAGCCGTGGACGCAAGCTCAGAGACTATATGAACTGACCTGAGGCATCCATACATAGATGACATTAATTCATAGAATAAAAAGGAGGACTGCCCTTGATACATCTTTCAAAAAGGCTTGCAGCCGTAGCCGGGATGGTCACACCCGGGAGCCGTCCGGCGGATGTGGGCTGTGACCATGGACATATTCCTATTTATCTTGTACAGTCCCGAAAGGCGGCCCATGTTCTTGCAATGGATATTAATGAAGGTCCTCTTGACCGTGCCCGGGAGAATATTAAAGCGTATGGCCTCACCGGGCAGATTACAACACGCCTGTCCGACGGGCTTGAGGCTTATATTCCCGGCGAGGCGGACAGTCTGATCATTGCGGGAATGGGCGGCATATTGATCTGTGATATACTTGCCGCCGCGGGCCGAAAAAAAATCCTCGGTGATTTTTCGGAGCTTATATTATCCCCTCATTCGGATGCGGCGCTTGTGCGCCGGCGGCTGCATGATTTAAACTATCGCATTGACCGGGAAAACATGGTGCTTGACAGCGGCAAGTACTATACGATTATCCATGCTGTTCCGGGATTTGAGCGCTATGACTGTGATGAAGACTATATGTACGGCAAATATCTCATTGACCACAGACATCCGGTGTTCATATCCTATATTAATGATACAAGGGAAGCAAAAAAAGCGCTCTATCAGAAGGTGTCCGTCCTTTCCACAGATGGCGCCAGAGCGTTTACCCCCAGGCTTTTGGGGCAGCTTGAAGGTCTGGAAAGGGTTTTAACAAGGCTGCAGACAGGAGAGTAGAAGCGATGAATGTCAGAGAAATTATGGATATACTGGAAACGCTCGCACCTTTGGAATACGCAATGAGCTGGGATAACCCGGGACTTCTGGCAGGGCGCAGCGATACGCAGGTATCATGCATTTATCTTGCGCTGGATGCCACCGAAACGGCGATTGGGGCGGCGCAGGCTGCCGGTGCACAGATGCTCATTACACATCATCCAATGATCTTTTCGCCGGTAAAGCACATAAACGACGAAGATTTTATCGGGCGAAGGCTGCTGACGCTGATTGAAAATCATATCAGCTATGCGGCAATGCATACAAATTTCGACGTTGCCGTCATGGGCACACTGGCCGCAGACATTTTAGGGCTGACGGAGCAGGAACCGCTTCAGGTCACTGTACCGGCGGACTGCGTGAAAAAAACGCCGGCACTTGGCATCGGCTGTGCCGGACGTCTGGTTGCCCCGATGACATTAAAGGCCTGTGCGGAATTTGTAAAGCAGGCATTTGAGATACCTGCGGTAAAGATTTTCGGTAATCCGGATGCGCCTGTGTCCCGCGCGGCAATCTGTCCCGGCTCCGGCAAGCATATGACAGAATGGGCCCTTAAGCGCGGCTGTGACGTACTGATCACCGGCGATATTGACCACCACGAGGGTATTGATGCCAACAGCCAGGGGATGCTCATTATCGATGCCGGTCATCACGGGATTGAACATATTTTTGCGGATTTTATGGCAGACTATCTAAAAAAACGGCTGCCGGGAGTGCGTATTGAAAAAGAGGCAAACTGTCCGCCGTTTACAGTGATATAGGAGGCTTGATACATGATGGGAGAGAAGATTAAGGTAACCAGCTGCGGCCGGACGCTTACCTATCCTTCCGGGATCACTCTGGAATCGATCGCCAAAGATTTTATGGGTGATTACAGCGGCTCGATCATTCTCGCCAAAGCCGGCGGCAAGCTTAAAGAGCTTTTCCGGCGGGTAAAAAATGACTGCCCGGTGGAATTTATCACAACCGGCGAAAAGGTCGGACATCAGACATACACCCGCACGGCAACGATGCTTTTGACAAAAGCGGTACAGGATGTGGCCGGCAGCGGCACATCCGTATCGGTTTTATATTCCATTGGAAAGGGATTTTACTGCGAGCTGCATGGCAGCATGGCGCTTGACGGCGCACTGCTGGTTCGGATCAAACAGCGCATGGATGAGCTTGTGACGATGGACCTTCCAATCCGCAAGCGGACCGCAGGCACGGACGAGGCGATCAAAATCTTTCATAATGCCCATATGACGGACAAGGAAAACCTTTTCCGCTACCGCCGCGCATCCAAGGTCAATATCTATTCTCTGGACGGCATGGAAGATTATAATTACGGATATATGGCGCCAAGCACCGGATATATCCGTCTGTACGAGCTGTATCTTTATGACGAGGGCTTTGTCCTTCAAATGCCGGATATGGCTCACCCGGATAGCCTGGAGCCTTTTGAGCCGTCTGGGAAGCTTTTTAATGTGCTCAAGCAGTCGGTGCGCTGGGGCGATATGCTGGATGTGCGCACGGTGGGTGATCTTAATGACGTGATCTCTAAAGGCGGGGTGGAAGACCTTATTCTCGTGCAGGAGGCTTTGCAGGAAAAAAATATTGCAGAGATTGCGGAACAGATCGCCGGCCAGCACAAGAGGGTCGTTTTGATTGCAGGGCCTTCTTCATCAGGGAAAACAACATTTTCCCACCGTCTGTCCGTTCAACTGCGGGCACACGGCTTAAAGCCCCACCCGATCCCTGTGGACGATTATTTTGTGGATCGGGAAAAAACGCCGCTGGATGCAGATGGAAAACCGGATTTTGAATGTCTCGGCGCCCTGAACGTTGATTTATTTAATGAACAGATGAGCGCCCTGCTGCGGGGCGAACGTATCGAGATGCCGTCCTTTAATTTCGTTACCGGGAAAAGCGAATTTCGGGGAAACTATAAGCAGATCGGCCGGGAGGACATACTTGTGATCGAGGGCATCCATGGCCTGAATGATGAACTGACTTACAGCCTTCACCGGGACAGCAAATTTAAAATTTATATCAGTGCACTGACACAATTAAATGTCGATGAACATAACCGGATACCAACGACCGATGGACGGCTGATCCGCCGGATCGTCCGGGATGTCCGGAGCCGGGGCGCATCCTGTGCCAGAACGATCGCTATGTGGGATTCCGTGCGGCGGGGCGAGGAGGAAAATATTTTCCCCTATCAGGAAAACGCCGATGCCATGTTTAATTCCACGCTGATCTATGAG